>CAJPPS010000119.1 GCA_905372595.1 uncultured Capnocytophaga sp.
TGAATTTTCTATCATCTAAATTCAGTATGATAAAAGATCATCCCAAAATCAATTATAATACCTTTATTATATCATTGATTTTCAAAACACAAATCTATTCTCTGCATCTTATCCAAATATGTGGAATCTATGATAGCCTTTGAGCAGTGGAAAAACTGATGAAACCAAAGAATAAAATCATATCAAAGAAAACATTTTAATGAAAAATAGTAACTATATAAAATAAAATCACTACTTTTGTGCGCTATAATTTCAAAATATAATACGTATGTATAATTTACTAAAAGGAAAAAAAGGTATCATTTTTGGTGCTTTAGATGAAAACTCTATTGCTTGGAAAACGGCTGTACGCGTACACGAGGAAGGTGGTCAGTTTGTATTAACAAACGCTCCTATCGCAATGCGTATGGGTAAAATAAATGAACTAGCAGCGCAAACAGGTGCTCAAGTAATCCCTGCTGATGCTACTAATATGGATGATTTGCAAAATCTGGTAACTAAAGCTATGGAAGTTCTTGGCGGAAAACTAGATTTCGTACTTCATTCTATAGGAATGTCTGTAAATGTACGTAAGAATATTCCTTATACAGAATCTAACTACGAATTTTATGCCAAAGGATGGGACGTCTCAGCTCTTTCTTTCCACAAAGTATGCCAGACACTCCACAAAAATGATGCTATGAACGAATGGGGAAGTATTGTAGCTCTAAGTTACATTGCAGCTCAGCGTACTTTTCCTGATTATAATGATATGGCTGATAATAAGGCTTATTTAGAATCTATAGCTCGTAGCTTCGGTTACTTCTATGGAAAGGACAAAAATGTACGTATCAATACCATCTCTCAGTCCCCTACACCTACTACTGCAGGGCAAGGAGTAAAAGGATTCGATGGATTCATCACTTATGCCGACAAAATGTCTCCTCTGGGGAATGCTACAGCCGATGACTGTGCTAACTATACAGTAACACTCTTCTCCGATCTTACACGTAAAGTAACTATGCAGAACCTCTTCCACGATGGAGGCTTCTCTAATGTAGGTGTAACTCCTGAGATTATTGCATATATCAACCAATAATTTTTATTAGTTTCAAGGATAAACTTTCTCTATCAAGGGAGTTTATCCTTGATTTTTATTAGCTAATCTTTGTCATTATATGGAACCTTTCAGTAGAGAAGTATTTGAGCTATTTCAGCAAAAACTAAAAGTAGGGAATCGTAGAGGCGTACACTTGAATGCGATCCCGAATAATTCTCGGTATAAGTTTGATCTCTCTAGGCTTTCTTCCATTTTCAAGAGTCTTCCAGAGCGATTCATCTTAGATTTGCTCACCTTAAAGAATCTCAAATTCTCCTTTTCTCTATATGATACCCCTTCCACAGCTATAGATGAGCGTTCTTACACCACGGAAGTTACTCATTCAGATTCCAAAAAGAGCTCTCCTCTGAGAGAAGAAGATAGAAAAAAACTCCCTAATGAGAGAGAAGCTGTCCTTGAAAAACTATCCTCAAGTATAGATGACCTTATCTTCCAGAGTGAAGCTATTTTTCAGGAAAAAGGAGTCAATCCTCTTGGGTTTGGATTCCCCATTTTAGTAAGAAGAGACCTCTCCGATGGGCAGATTTCTGTAGCTCCTATTCTTATTTGGTCGGTTAGAATACGTCCTACAAACCAAATAAACACTTGGGAAATCAGTCGTATGGAGGAAGACCCTATCTATATCAATGAAGTTCTTATTAATCACCTACAGAATGACTCAGGTATTACCCTTAGTTCCATTCCTGAAGAGATGCTTGAGGATGGAAAAATAGACAAATCAGAGCTTTTAAAGATTTGTACTGACATTCTTCAGCAGCTAAAAATCAATCAAAATATCGATTTCCTCGAGAATAATTACGCCGAAATCCTCCCCATTCAGTCGAAAGCCCACTATGAGAGCCTTTTACCTGAAAGAGGACAGGCTATCATCGAGAAATCAGGACTATTTTCTCTTTTCGAGGTACAAAAACAGAACATAATCAACGATTATAGCTACCTGAAAGACTCCTTTGAACAGAGAAATTTTCCTTCAAAAGACACTTTTCAATCCTTTTCTTCTGTATCCACCGACCCTTCTCAGCAGGAAATCCTAGAGAGAATCCGAACTCAATCGCATATCCTCATTCAAGGACCTCCTGGCACAGGAAAAAGCCAAACGCTCTCGGCGATTCTTATCAATGCACTTGAAAACGGACAAAAAACTCTCGTAGTCTGCGAAAAACAGACCGCACTGGAAGTCCTTCATAAGTCACTACAGGACAGAGATCTAGGAAAATACACCATTTTAATAAAAGACAGCCTTACTGACCGGAAAATCGTGGTTGATGCCGTCAGGAATATCATTGATGACCCTTCTTTCAAGAAGGCTATTCCCCCCTATCCAGAAGCGACTCGGAAGGAACAAATAGAGGAGCTCGATTCTCTAAAAGGTGCTATCAATAGGCATCACACAAAGCTCTTATCTCCTATCCTTTCTCAGGAGAATTGGACTGAAATTACTGCCCAAATCCTTGAATACGAACCCAAAAAAGAAGAAATTAACCTTTCATCACTCCCCATTACCTTCTCTGAAGAAGAATACAAATCCCTGGAAACGACCCTTGAGAAGGGGCAAGAACTATTCATTCCTTTCGCTTCTTATAAGGAAGACTTCCTTTTTCATCCAGAAACATTCATACACAATTCCTATTTACAGACAACTCATAATATAGAAGAGGCATTTACGAATTATCGCACCCACTGGGAGAAAATTTTACTCCTTTATCAGGAGTATAAGGAATTCTATTTGAATAAGCGTAAGGAGGAATTCACCTATCAGCTAGAGGAATTATCCCAATATATCAATGAGACAGAGACCATAACCTCCTTGCTCTCAAGCTCTTCTGATGAGTATAATCGTGAGAAAACAAATAATTTCTTATACAAATTCCTTTCCATATTTTCGTCAGCTAAGAAAATTGTCTTGAAAAATCAGAAAAGACTACTCTTTCTCTGTCAAGAAATTAAGAAAATAAGCCTCCACACCAACTTTTCTCCTATCACGCTCACCGATAATCTCCTTTCCAACAAAGAGAATATCATCAATTATCGACAGGGAATCTCCTCTGCGAAGGCTTCTTTTGAGCAAAAAATACTCAAAGATTTCGATGTGCTAGACGTATTGAACTTTTTTGAACCAAAATTCACCAATGATTCTCTAAGAAATCTCGTTTCAGAGGTGAATTTACTAAAAGAAACCCTCAAAAAGGAACATTATGTAAGCTCTTTTGATTGGGGAAATACTTTCGGAGACTTCAAGCAGTATATTGAAGCTCTTCTATCCAAATATATTACCTATCAAAAAGACCCCAATAACCCACTTTTTGCAGGATACGAATGGTATGCTTTCTTTGAATCACTCAACCATTTCCAGAAACAATGTATCTGCTTACTTGAAAATGCTAACGTCTCCGATTGGAAAGCCTCCTTTTGGCACGCTTATTACAGAAAGTTACTTATCCAAAAATCCAACGAATATCCTACTTTTTCTTCAAGAACGTATGAAGATTTCAGGAAAAAACTCCAGCTTTTTGGGGCTTCTCAGTATGATATCATAAGAAATTATTGGGATAACGCACAACAATCTGCCGTTAAGAACTTTGAAACAGTTCACAAAGACCTCAGTGTGGCTAATTTGTACAACAAACGCAAGAGTGAAAAGCATAACAGGCTACCGCTGAGGCAAATTGCTCAGAAAGATACAGACCTACTCACTACCTTTTTCCCTATTATTCTTACTACGCCCGATACGTGTAGTAATCTTTTTCAGGGAAAAAATTTCTATTTTGACTATGTTATCTTCGATGAAGCCAGCCAACTGAAGCTCGAAGATAACCTCCCCGCTATCCTTAAGGGGAAAACGGTAATCATTGCCGGAGACGAACACCAGATGCCTCCTAGTAATTACTTCAGTAAAATATTCGATGGAAGCCTTGAAGATGAGGAAGATATAGACGAAGAGGACAATACCCTCGTGAAGAAGTCGCTCCTTTCTGTGGAATCTCTCCTTGACTTTGCGTTGGAGTACCAATATGATAAGCATCACCTGAATTTTCACTATCGTTCTAGGCATCCTTACCTGATTGATTTCTCCAATGTTGCCTTTTACAATGGGAAACTTCGAGCTTTACCAAGCTTTGACGATACACCTCCCATCGAATTTTATCAGATAAACGGAGAGTTCGATGACCATATCAACGAAGCTGAAGCCCTGAAAGTAATCGATATACTGAGGAACCTCCCCAAAAAAGCCGACGGTAGCTATCCTTCGGTAGGAATCGCCACGTTTAACATCACTCAGCGAAACTTCATCCGTAAGAAATTGCTTTCTTTGCGCAACAAACCTGAGGAAGAGGCATTCTCTGCTAAGCTAACTGCATTAGAACAGTCAGGTTTATTTATCAAAAACCTAGAAAATATCCAAGGAGATGAGCGCGATATTATTATTATATCGGTTACTTACGGAAGAAAAAAAGGTGGTAAGTTCACCCAGAGCTTCGGACCTATCAATCATCAGAAGGGTTACAAGCTACTCAACGTGATAATCACGCGTGCAAAAGAGAAAATTTTTATATGTAATTCTATCCCCGAAGAGCTTTTTCTTAGCTTTAACGATGCGTTGGAACAAGAAAAATCGAATAATCGGCGCGCTGTACTATATGCTTACTTAGCTTACACCAAGGCAGTGAGTGAGAAAAACGATGTGGAGAGAGAAAAAATATTAAAAATCCTCTCCAAATATGGTAACAATCAGCCTGAAACAACTTCT
>CAJPPS010000120.1 GCA_905372595.1 uncultured Capnocytophaga sp.
ACTGGTGGGTAGGAACTGAAGATACTGGAAAACCCGCTCGTGGTGCTCAAGGAAATCCTGGTACCAACGGACAGAATGGAGCTGACGGCTCCAAAATATACGCGGACAATGGTACTCCTGCCAATAGTGTAGGAAGCATAGGAGACTATTACATTGATAAAGAAGCAAAAATATTCTATGGACCTAAAACTGCTATAGGATGGCCAACTACAGGAATTTCCCTAACAGGAAACCCTATGGCTACCGCTGATTATGAGTTAAGTGAAGATGGAAAGACTTTAGTAAAATGGCTCAATGGGAAAACCCGCTATATAGATATGAATGCAGATCCTAAGCTCAGTGAAGTTACAAAAATAGCCAATAAAGCTTTCCAAGTATTCGGCATAACTTATGACCTTTCCACTATTATTGTAGGTGATCAGGTAATTGAGATAGAGGAATATGCTTTTTCTCTATGTAATAAATTGAGAAGAGTAGAACTTCCTGATGGACTTACTACTATTGGAAAAGGTACATTTAATATGTGCCAAAATCTGCAATATATAAATATTCCAGAGACTGTAACAAGTATAAAAGAGCAAGCCTTTGCCAATTGTACCAAACTTAAAACCATTACTATTCCTAAAGGGGTTAGCGGTTTCGAAAGACGAACTTTTTCAGGCTGTAGTGCCCTACGTACTCTCATCTTAGAAAATCCTGTAGGTTTTGAGATTAATAAAGCAGGAATGCAAGCTGCTTTTCAAGGTGTTACTCTTAATGTTATATATGTGCCTTATGGCTCAGCCGATAGTTATAAGGACAAAAATAAGAGTTCTTATAGTAATTATGAGAATATTATAAAATCTATTGTTATTCAATAATATTTTTCATATTGATATTTTATTATACAGAAAGGCTGTCCTAAGTAAGGACAGCCTCTTTTTTACCTCCTCTATTATCTCTTCTTACAACTTCATACTTCCCACTACTAAAAGAAAAAAATAAACCTTTAAGGTTCTATAACAAGAAAATATAGTATTATTAACGTGCTTATAACTTGCTTTTGAATTGCAAACATTGTATTTTTGCAACATAAAAAGAAAGCCATCCCTACGGACAGCCTTCTTTACTATTTAAAATCCAAAAAAATGAAAAAGTATTATTCTTCCATTCCAGCTTGTATAGCAGTAATCAGTACAGTATTATAAATATCAGGTACTGTTGCCCCACGGCTAAGGTCATTCACAGGCTTACGCAAGCCTTGTAGCATAGGACCTATCGCAATAGAACGCGTCTCACGTTGTACAGCTTTATAGGTAATATTTCCAGCATTAAGGTCAGGGAAAATAAGTACATTCGCTTGCCCTGCTACAGGAGAATTAGGCATCTTTTGCTTAGCTACAGTAGCATCTACAGCCGCATCATATTGGATGGGACCTTCTACAGCAAGGTCTGGACGTTGTGCTTTTACTATCTCAGTAGCTTCACGTACTTTATCCACATCTTCTCCACTTCCTGAAGTCCCTGAAGAGTATGAAAGCAGTGCTACCTTAGGCTCTATTCCAAAAGCTTTTGCCGAATCAGCAGAAGTGATAGCAATTTCTGCTAATTGTTCTGCAGTAGGCTTGGGCACTACAGCACAATCCCCATATACAAGCACTCTATCTGGCAAAATCATAAAGAATACTGAAGAAACAGTCTTTACTCCCTTCTTCGTTTTTACAAACTGTAAGGATGGACGGATGGTATGTGCAGTAGAGTTCACCGCTCCAGAAACCATCCCATCAGCTTCTCCCATAAAAACCATCATTGTTCCGTAATAGGATACATCTAGCATTAGCTCTTGAGCTTGCTCCTCTGTCATCCCTTTTTCTTTACGAATTTCATATAATTTCTTCCAATAAGCTTCATAGGAAGGACTTTGCTTAGGAGAGATAATTTTGATACGTTCTGTATTCCATTTGAGTCCTAACTCTTTTACACGAGCTAACACTTTTTCTTCCTCTCCTAGGATCGTCAGGTGTGCCAATTCATCCTGTGCTAACTGAGCTGCAGCCGAAAGAATTCTGTCTTCCTCTCCTTCAGGAAGGACAATGCGCTTTTGAAGCTTCTTAGCGGTCTCTATCATATATTTTTTGAACTTCTCAGAAGCATCAGAGGTTGTTAATTTGTCCATTTCAGATATTATTTTTTACTTATTTATTTCACCTTACAAAGTTACGAATTATATTTCATTATTCAGCCTTTTTTGAGTAAAAAAATAGGTTCATTAAGCTATTTTATTTGAACTATAAAAAAGAGAGGCTACCTTTTTCCAGATAGCCTCTCTTATAGAGAATTTAATTTTTATTTTTAACCTCTAGCAGACTTACTTTTCTTAGCTTTTCCTCCTACACGGCTCATTGCACAGCGGAATCCTATGTAGTCTGTAGCACTATACTGAGGGAGGGACCTACGTTGAGCAGGATCTATCCAGTAAGCACGATCTTTCCAAGAACCTCCTTTAATCACACGTGATTCATCATCTATTAGGGTAGTTCTATCATTAGATGGGTCATATATCCTAGCTATACCTCCTTGTCCATCAGGAACAATCTTCTGATTAGGTGAATTATACATTGTTCGTGATACGTTAGCTCTTTGGCTTGCATTAAGAGAATCTATACTTTTTTCTCCTTTTTCAAGAGTAAGCTTAGCATATTCCTTACTTGAAACTCTATCTCCATCACGGAAGTTACGGTTATCAGCAGTAGTGAAGTTATAACGTAGGTAGGTCTCATTCTCATCTACTGCTACTTTAGCTAACTGACCTGGAAGGTTTCTATACATAGTCTTTCCGTTACTTAAGGTGTCATAAGTGATAGAATGTGCATCTACTACTACCAATTTACCATTTTCATCTATCTTATTTTTAGTATATACGTTACCACGGAAGTAGTTGAAGTCACTAAGTTCATCATCTACTCTAGGACGATATACGTCTGCTACCCATTCGGCAACATTTCCTCCCATATCATAAAGACCAAAGTCATTAGCTGGGAATGTTTTTACCTCAGTGGTAATATCACCTTTGTCATCTGACCAACCTGCAAGTCCTCCATAATCCCCTTGCCCTTGCTTAAAGTTTGCCATCTGGTCTCCCATTACTGCTCTTCTAGAAGTTCTGGTATAGCGCCCTGCCCAAGGATATTTCTTACGACCACGAACACTATTATACTCGCGGATACCACTTAAGGATTTAGCTGCATATTCCCATTCTGCTTCAGTAGGTAAGCGATATTCAGGAAGAAGAATTCCGTCTGTATGTTTTGCATAAGTAGGATTTCCCTCTTTATTTGTCTTTTTCTTACCAGCAAACTCAGTTATTTTCCTTCCATAAGAGTTTTCTGGTGTATTTAGATAAGTATCAGTACTAAAAGTACTTTCTGCATCTACCTGATAACGAGAACCTTGCTGAATAAATCCATCTTTTTCTAGGATAGACTCATTCACACGGTTGGTTCTCCAGCTACTATACTGTACTGCTTGTACCCAGTTCACACCTACTACAGGATAATTGGCATAAGCTGGATGGCGAAGGTATTCATTAACCATTGTCTCATTAGCACTTAGGGGGCTTCTCCACACCAATGTATCAGGAAGTGCTCCTACATAGATGTTCTTATAGTGCCCTTCTTTGTCCTCTGGAGGGAATACTTGCTTAAGCCAGTCTAGGTACTCCATATACATTTTATTGGTTACCTCTGTTTCATCCATATAGAAGGACTGTATGTGCTGTTGGCTTGGGGTGTTATTCCAGTCGTGCATCACGTCATCCTGTACTTTCCCCATTGTGAAAGTACCTCCTTCTACAAACACCAATCCAGGGCCTGTTTCTTGTTCCTTAAAGTTTGTATTATACTGAAAACCACCCTCCTTTGCATTGATCTTCCAACCTGTTGCGCTAGATGTATTCTTATCAGTACCTTTCTTACCACACCCTACTAAAAGGGATGCCAATAAGAGAGAGGCTAACATTGGTTTTTTTAAACTTCGCATATTCATTTCAAGTATATTTTCTAATTGTCTAATTTCGGCGCAAGTTACTATTTTTTTTAAATTGTTGATAACTTATTTCAAATCAGTTTTTATTTCTGTAAATCAATTAGTTAAAACACAAAATACTATGAACAACCTTTATATTATATTAAATATTAGCTTTTTTTAACTTTTTATTCAACCCTAAAAAGGTCATTTTCTCTATCTTTTTAGGTTCAAAAAGTATTTTTTTCTCAGAAAAAAAACTCCTTTTATTTCTTTGCCTGCTCTGCTTTCAGGTCAGGAGGATATTGCTTAAGAATTTCTGATACAAAGAGCCGTATTTGCTCATCCTTATTTCTTGATTCGGAGAGGAGCCCCGCCCCCTTACCTTGCCAGATAAGGTCTTTTCCTTGAGCATTGATAATATCAATGAAGAGAATACCCTCAGTAGTTGTAGGAGCTACTTGTACAGTACTTCCCCATACGGGTCCCCAGCCCCAGCCTATCCCTACACTCTGATAGATATCCTGCCTCTCTCGCTCTCTGGTAAAGAAATTAACAAACACATCTGGTTGCTCAGAAAGTGTATAGCCTTTCTTGACCATTTCTTCCTCGATGCTTCTAAGGATTCGCTTCTTATCTAAGTCCGATACCTCTGCCTTGTCCACACCTTCTTTGAGAAAAGCAAAGGTCTTATAGCGGGTAAAGTCCGCCTTACTATCATAATCAGAAGTTACTTGTACTCCTGCACAAGAAAATAGAAATAGGCTTAAAAAAACTGTTGTAATAATTGTTCTCATTGGATATCATTTTTTTTGAAAAAACTGCAAAAAACATACCAA
>CAJPPS010000121.1 GCA_905372595.1 uncultured Capnocytophaga sp.
GATTAAAAAAGCTTTTTATATCTTTTGTGATTGGTTTAAACAAAAAAGAGAGCAGTCCCAAAGACTGCTCTCCAAAAAGGATTAAAATGTATTTCTACCTATTAGGGCCTGTTCTCTGCAAAAATGAGTCGGTGCATCATAGAGTCTCCATTGGTTTTCGCTCTAGCTTTGTCATAATTAGCCTGATTAAGTCCTTTGTACTCCAAAGGATAGTTCACTCTTTCAGGGACTCCTGTATTGCCTTCATACATAGATTCAAATTTGTAACTATTGTTACTGATATCTGTAGCAGATCCATCTTCATCAAGGAGGTAATTTGTTTTTACTCTTTCTCCTACTTTGATTAAGAATTTAGGATAACCTGTACGGCGATACTCTGTCCATCCTTCGTTAGGATTCATATACAGAGCTACATACTTTTGAGTCATTACAGTTTCTGCAGTAGCGGCAGGGAGACTATTGATGAAGGCTGTAGCTTTTGCTGTATCTACATTCCATTTGTCCATAGACGCCTTTACACCAGCTTTGTACCAGTTATTGTCCCAACCTCTAATCTCAGAAAGGATGAAGCATACTTCAGAATAATCCATAATGACTTCTTTATAATCAGCCTTGAGTATGGTTGAACTGAAAATAGAAATTTTAGTTCCTCCACCGAATTGGCTTTCAGTGGTACCTTCAGCCATACCATAAGGCATTCCCTTATATTGGGTTGTATCTATAGTAGTTGGTTCATCATACGCTCCTTTAAGAGCATCTTGTTTTCCAGTTCCCACAGGGGCAAAATATTTCTGTACACGAGGGTCTACTCCAAAAGATAAACCTCTATCTTGGGCATGCTTATTGGTTCCTATAAGGAATTTTACAAACGTATTAGAAGGCACATAGTCCATACGTTGGTCTATAAAATAATCATTATAGATAGGTGCACAATAATCATAATTATCTTCGAAAAGGAGGGTCACATTCTCTCCTTCTCTGAGAAGTTCATTTTCATTACTACTTGCATAATGATTAATTACCGCCTCTGCAGCTGCCTTAAGTTCTGCATCACTAACGTTTTTAACATGGTTAGCAATACGTAAGCGCAAAGAGTTAGTAAAACGTTTTAGCTTACCTATAGAACCGAAGATGAAATCACCTTGAGAGAAGACTTCGTCATCTTCGTTTAGGGTGCTAAGATCATTACTTACTTCACCTAATTCTTTAAGGATATCTAAGTAGATATCTTTTTCATCAGCATATTCAGGAGTAATATATTTATCCAATTGTAGGGCTTGGAATTTTTGATTTTCTCTACCTCCATAGGAATAGTAAGGAACATCTCCAAAGGTCTCTGTCAATATACTAAAGTAGTAGGCCATCATAGTACGAGCAGCACATATTTGACCTAGATTACTTCCAAAGATAGCTGCTTCCCCTTTAGTTTCAGGGTCAGTATTGAGTTTTATAATCTTATTGAGAACTTCAGCGCGCTTGTAGATTTGTTTCCAAAGATTATTTCCAGCTCCTTCTTTATACTGGTAACGACTTTCTTTGGTATAGGTAGTCTCTGAAGTATATTGCATCCAAGTACGCATCAAAGAAGCAGAGTTCTCATTTTTGCGTAGATTATATAAGAATCCAAAGGAAGCATTGCCAAATAGAGCAGAGGTAAGGTATTCCTCAGGTTGGTTAGGGTTCTTATTAATCTCTTCAAAATCTTTTTCGCAACTACTAAAAAGCAGTCCGACAGACAATAAGGATATTATGATTCGTTTCATATTCTCTGTAATCTGTTTATTAATTGTTAATTTTATAATTTTAAGCCTACTGCGAGACTAAAGCTTCTAGTAGTTGGCAAGGAAGAGTTACCCATACCATAGTTGTAAGCAGCTGTTTCTGGATCCATACCATCCCAAGCCAAAGCTCCAGTCCATAGGTTATATCCTGAAAGGGTAAAGTTCAAGCCTTTGATATGCTTGGTTTCAGGTAGTGGCACATCATAAGAAAGGGATACACTACGTAATTTTAAATAGGTAGCATCAAATACACTTTGTTCATCCAAATCAAACATGAATGTAGTACCATATTCTTTTGGACTGATAGCTATGTCATTAGGTTTTCCTGCTTTAGGACCTGATTTGAATACCCCTGGTAGGACGATCCCTTTTTGACCTTCAGGACCATTGGGATCTTTCTCACGCATACCATTAGCAATTGTTTCACGAGCGGTACCTGCGATCATACCCAACATATAAGCGCCAGCAAAATAGCTACCTCCATGTTGGTAGTCAAAAGTGAAGGAAAGGCTAAAGTTGCCATAAGTAAGGGTGTTGGTAAGTCCAGTAGTAAAGTCAGGGTTGATGTTTCCTAATGATTTTTGGTTAGAGCGAACATAGTGTCCTCTTTCATCTACCAAACGATTTCCTTGGTCATCATATTCGTATCCAGCCCCATAGATTTCTCCAAAAGGACGTCCTTCTATTGCATAAAGGTTTACAGTACCATAGTAGTCTCCTGTTACTCTATAACGTCCTAGACCTGGGTATAACTTGGTTAGCTTATTGATATTTTTTGAAAAGTTCCAATCAATATACCAACCGAACTTATCTGTTTGTACAGGAGTGGCAGAAAGGGTGATTTCAAAACCTTTGTTAGACATTTCTCCACTGTTAATGTTTTTGTAAGTATATCCATTTGCTGCATCTACAGGAAGAGAAAGGATAAGATCTTTGGAGAGAATGTCATATACAGAGAACCCTAAAGAAAGACGGCTGTTAAAGAACTGAAGGTCGATACCAGCTTCTTTAGTTTCCTTGATTTCAGGAAGTAAGTCAGGATTGTTTTGTGTGTCAGGCACTCCATAGTTTGGTGTTCCATGGAAGAGATTATTTATCACAGGGTAAGTCTTAAGTACATAAGCAGAAGCATCATTACCTACTTGAGCTAAACCTGCACGGATTTTACCATAAGAGAACCATGAAGGAAGATTCTTGAAGGAATTAGAAAACACATAAGAAGCCGTTACAGAAGGGTAGAAAATAGGTTTAGATACAGTAGAGAACCAGTCTTGACGTCCTGTAACCTCTACGAATAAAGTGCTCTTATAACCTAAAGAAGCCATTCCGAAAACACTATTAGTACGAGTCCATGAAGCATAAGTAGTAGCTGTTGGTTTCTGTAAACTGTTTTCGATAGAATAGTAATTAGGTACGATCAAGCCTCCTTGGGTAGCAGCACCTGTTTTATCATATCTATTTTCTGAACGAGCAGCTCCAATGAATCCTGTCAAGGAAAAATTCTCTCCTAAGTTAGGTGTATAGTGCAAACGAGTTTCGTAGTTAAATCCTGAATTGATATAAGTATATTTGTTATAGTCAGGTGTGTTCTGATAAGTACCTTTAGCTGTTCTTCCTTCTGTTTTAAGAGCATAGATATCTCCATAAATCTTACCTACCCAAAAGAAATTATCTGTGAAGTTGTAGGTGAAACCAATGTTACCAAATATACGATGGTTTTTATCATCAGAGGTAACCTCATTAAGAAGCCAATAGACGTTATTGCTAAAACGAGCAGATGGATCATTCCAAGCATTTCTGTTCCAAGTACGTTGAGGATTATTAATATCTTCTGATTTGTAGAATCTTTCAAGATTTCTATAATCTAACTGACGTTGTGTATATCCATATAAGAGGATAGGAAGCCCACCATTGGAATAAGCGTCTGCATAAGTATAACCAGGGTTATGGCGGGTAGTGATAGAATAGTTAAAACCTCCTTCTGCTTTGAGCTTGCTTGATAGGTCGGAAGTAAAGCTAAAAGCCACGTTTGATTTCTCCATTTTGGTAGTAGGTACAATTCCTGTTGTTTCACTATTTCCTACAGAGAAGCGTAGGTTGGTACCTGAAAGAGAACGTGTGATAGAAATAGAGTTGTTAGTAGTAACCCCTGTACGGAAGAATTTGTCTACGTCATTCTTAGGAGCTTGCCAAGGAACAGGTTTTAGATAGTGGTCAGCAAGGAATCTTTTATCAAAAGCATACCAAGGTAGGTAAGGAGTACCATCATATTTAGGACCCCAGCTTTCATCAGGACCATAATCTGCTATATTGTATTCACGTCCTTCTATTGTTTGCTTAGTGAAACTTTGAGAAGATCCACCACCATACTCATTTTGTAATTTAGGTGCTATATAAGCATTTTCAAATGTTACAGAAGAGTTGACATCAATATTGGTCTTTCCTCCCTTACCTGATTTGGTAGTATAGAGGATAACCCCATTACCACCACGGCTACCATAGAGAGCGGTAGCAGCACCACCGGTAAGTACTGTTACGGACTCTATGTCATCTTTGTTAATTTCGGATGCAGAGTTTCCATAACCATCTCCCATTTCAGCCATAGGCACCCCATCGATAACGATCAGCGGCTGGCTACTTCCTGTTACAGAACCTGTACCACGGAGGGTCATCTTAGTCTGTCCCATACCACTTCCTGCGGCGGCAAGTCCTGCGGTTTTTCCTTTGAGGTTGTCACCTCCCTCAAGGGTAGTTTCGGAGTACCCTGTAGCATTGGCATCACGCTCTATACCAAGAGCTCCTACTGTTTTAGCATCTTCGGAAGTAAGGGGAAGTACTACATCAATAGTAGTTTCTAATCCCACTTTCCTTTGAACGTTTTGATACCCCTGAGCGGCGAATTGTAGGGTTTCCTCGGCCTGGGCCTCAATAGAATACCCTCCTTCGGGGGAGGTAGTGGTTGCGCGACTAGTACCCACTACGATCACAGTAGCACCCGCCACAGGTTTCCCTTTACTGTCTTTTACACTACCCT
>CAJPPS010000122.1 GCA_905372595.1 uncultured Capnocytophaga sp.
TTTCAGTCCTTTGCTCTACCAACTGAGCTAAGGCACCCAGTCAAGTGAGTCATTCACTTATTTCGGGTGCAAAGGTACGACTTTTTTTGAAACCTACAAGCCTTTTCCGTTATTTTTTTTATCTTTTTTCTGTTTTTTGTCTATATAGCTGTTTTTCAAGTACTTTTTATTCCTGCTTTTTATTATAAACAAAAATTTAACATCTTCACTAAGGTTTTCACTTGCATAACTTACAAAAATGTTGGATATTTGCAAATCTTTTTCTATTTATAGAAGTTATTCATAGATAGAGCTATTTTGCTAAGTATGTTAAGAAGTTATCTGTTCGTTTTAGCCTTATGTAGTAGTCTTTGGGGCTATAGCCAGAAAGGAATCAATTCCCCTTATTCCTATTACGGGTTAGGCGTGAAGCGCTTTTCAGGGAATATAGAAAATGCCCTAATGGGGGGCATCTCTGCCTATGCGGATTCCACCCGTGTGGATGTACGTAATCCTGCTTCATTAGGAAAGCTCAAGCTGACAACCTACGCCCTAGGGGTCTCCTATGATATCCGTTCCATTAAGGGAGAAGGAAGTTCTTATATGGAACGTACTTTCCAGATGGACTACCTCAGCCTTTCCTTCCCTGTATATAAAGGAGTAGGGGTATCGGTAGGGCTACAACCCTATAGCTCTATAGGATATAGGCTAAGCACCCGTACAGAGACTACCCAATATCTATACGAAGGTAGCGGAGGGGTGAATCGCGCCTACCTAGCTGTAGGAGCTCACCTATACAAAGGACTTCGCTTAGGGGTAAGTGGCGCCTTTGATTTCGGAAAAGCTAACTATGAAAACCAGTATGGAGCTACCAATCTCCTATACCCTACCCGTGAAGAAAGTGAATCCCTCTTCAGAGGAGGTAGCTACAGCTTAGGACTCCAGTATGAGAGAGACCTTAACCAGCAATATTTCATATCCTCTGGAGTAAGCTATACCCCAAAGGGAACTATACGAACTACCAATTCGCGCTCCGTGAGTACCCTAAGAAGCTCCCAGAACGGACTCGTACAGATGGATAAGCGTACCTTTGACCTAGGCGAGCTAGCCCGCACACACCTAACTACCCCTTCCGAACTGACCTTATCGGCAGGAATGGGTAAGCAACAGCAGTGGTTTGTAGGAGCCGATATCAGCTTTGTGAACCTCAGTGAGTTCTCCAATCCCTTTGTAACTTCTGATTTTGTTACCTATAATAATGGTTATAAGCTCAGTGTAGGAGGTTTCTATCTGCCTCATTATTCCGCTTATTCAAAATACTGGAAACGAATTACCTATCGGGCTGGCTTCTACTATGAATCCACCGGAATTAGCCTCAGAGATACCCCTGTGAATGACTTTGGCATAACTTTTGGTGCTAGCCTTCCTATACAAGGATTTTCTAATGTTACCCTAGGAGGCGTTTGGGGAAGTAAAGGACAGACTTCCCTTGCCAAAGAAAACTATTTTGCCCTGAAGGTGGCCCTTACCTTAAATGATAAATGGTTCCAGAGGTCTCGTTATCACTAAAAGAAACCTTATTGATTCCATAAATAAAACATCTTAAGGGCTTTGCATAAAGCCCTTAGTATATTAATAACCTTTTAACCCGAAAAAATGAAAAAAAGAATCCTCACTACCTCATTATTCGCCTTCCTCTCTCTAGCGGGCTACGCTCAGAAAGAAGAATGCCAGTCGAAAGCCTCTCTTTTTGTAGAAGCTGCCAAAGTAAAAAACTACAATGAAGCCTATGAGCCTTGGAAGTTTGTCTATGACAACTGCCCTGAACTCTACCAATCCACTTTCCTTTACGGAGAGCGCATCCTCAGGGACAAAATCCAGCAAGGTACTGATAAGGCTAAGTATATTAAGGATTTGCAAGAACTCTACAATAAGTTCCATAAGTATTTCCCCAATAAGCTCACTGAAGGAGACCTCAACATCCGCCAGTCAGGAATTCTTATAGACTATAACCTAGGAACCCGAGAGGAGCTTTATAACCTCCTTGATAAGACCTTCCAGCTGAACAAAGACCTCTTTACCGATGATATGATCATCTACCAGTATTTTGCCTCAGCTATTGACCTATATAACGAGAAGAAAAAAACACTACAAGAAATCTTCGATACCTATGATAATGTGTCCGAGATTATAGAAGAACAAAACGGAAAAGTATCTCTTACTATCAATGAGTTACTCCCCAAAGAAGAAGCAGGCACACTCACCGATAAGGAGAAGAACCAGCTCCAAGTAGCACGTACTCGTGTGGGCAACCTCAAGAGCATCTCCGAGAATGTAGATAGCAAGCTCGGACAGCTTGCGGACTGCTCCAACCTTATTCCTTTATACGAAAAGAACTATGAGGCTAACAAGGACAATATAGAGTGGCTACGCCGTGCCGCTAGCAAAATGTCTGATAAGGAATGTACTCAAAACCCTCTTTTTGTACAATTGGTAGAACGCCTTTATCAGCTTTCGCCCTCTGCTTCCTCTGCTCTATACTTGGGTATTATGAAAGAAAAACAGAAGAAAAATGCCGAAGCCGTTAAGTACTTTAACCAAGCTGTAGATTTAGAGAAAGACAACCTAAAAAAATCCTCTTATCTGGTGAAAATAGCTGCCAAATACACAGGAAGTACTGCTGTAAGCTACGCTCAGAAGGCTCTTAGCTATAACCCTTCTAACTCCAGTGCTTACCAAGTGATTGCACAAGCATACGCTAGCTCTGCCAACGAGTGTGGAACCACCTCTTTCGAGAAGCGCGCTGTATATTGGCTCGCTGCCAACACTGCCCGCAAAGGAGGACTTGAGAAGCTCGCAGCTCACTACGAACGGCTCGCCCCTTCCAAAGCCGATGTATTCAGCTCAGGAATGAGTGGAAAGACCATTAGCTTCAAGTGTTGGATCGGACAATCTGTAAAAGTACCTGAACTCAAATGATAGCTGATAAAATATTTTCTTTCAAGAACATAGCGTGGATAGCTCTCCTGGCTATGTTCTTTTCTTGTGAAAATGCAACAAAGCAAAAAGAGGCTCCTCAAGGGAAAATCCCCTATGCCCAAACGGAAGATTTCCAGCTAATTTATACCGACTCGGCTAAGGTGAAAGCCATCCTCACCAGTAACCTCTCGCTGGATTATTCCAATCAAAAATTCGCCTATCAGGAGTTCCCTCAAGGGTTGGTATTAGACCTTTTTGACGAACAAGCCCGAAAGAATACCATAAAGTCACACTATGCCATTTACTATCTCCCTACTCAGATGGTGGAACTTCGTGATAGTGTGGAACTTATCACTCACGATGGCAAAATCCTCAAGACCTCCCAAATCTTCTGGCAAGCCAATAGCGAATGGGCTTTCACCGAAAAACCTTTTACTTATATAGACAGCTTACAAGGAAGCATCACCAAGGGAATAGGAATGGATTTCGACAAGAGCTTCTCTCGCCTAAAAGCTCACAAAATTACAGGAATCTTGCCTATTAAGGAATAAATACCCTATTGAGCAGGGCTTTTTTGATGAAAAATTCGTATCTTTGCCCCGCTTCCAAGCTCAAGGGAAGCCTAATTTGCTTATGGATATAGTTCTTATTTTTGTCCTGCTGTTACTCTCTGCCTTTTTCTCAGGAATGGAGATTGCTTATGTATCCTCCAATAAAGTACAACTCGAAATTGACAAAAAACAGCACGGAATTATTGGAAAAATTCTAGAAAAACTCACCTCAGCACCTTCCAAGTACATTGCTACAATGCTGGTGGGCA
The DNA here is from genome assembly GCA_905372595.1 of uncultured Capnocytophaga sp. GTDB lineage: Bacteria > Bacteroidota > Bacteroidia > Flavobacteriales > Flavobacteriaceae > Capnocytophaga. The sequence continues at coordinate 3,779 of CAJPPS010000122.1, forward strand.
ATAATATTACCTTAGTCATCTATGGGATTCTTATGGGAAACCTTATCACCGAGCAACTCCCTGAGCAGTTCCACAATATCCTGTGGCAAACCGTCATCTCCACACTGGTGATTGTCATCACAGGAGAGTTCCTCCCTAAAGTGTTTTTCCAAATCTATGCCAATACCCTGCTAAAGGTATTAGGACCCTTTGCTTACTTTTTCTATGTAATCTTCTCCCCTATCTCCTCTTTTGTGATGTGGATTTCCGATTCCATTCTTCGGGTATTCTTCAATACTCGAGGAGACGTTACCCGCCTGAATTTCACCAAAGTAGAGCTTGAGAACTACATCTCCGAACAGATAGAACATATGCCTGAGAGTAAGGAGATGGATTCAGAAGTACAGATGTTCCAGAATGCATTAGGCTTCTCGGAGGTAAAAGCAAGGGAAATTATGATCCCTCGCACGGAAATGGTAGCGGTAGAGATTGAGGATAGTATAGAAACCCTCAAGGCTGTTTTTGTCAGTAGTAATTTCTCAAAAGTCCCTGTCTATCAAGGAAATATAGATGAGGTAGTAGGCTATGTGCATTCTTTTGACCTCTTTAAGAACCCCAAGCAGATACGTGACTTCCTCCGCCCTATTACCCAGATTCCTGGGACTATATACATCTCCAAGGTGCTGGATATACTCACCAAGAAGCACCAGAGTATGGCGATTGTCTTTGATGAATATGGAGGTACCTCAGGACTCATTACCCTTGAGGACATCGTAGAGCAGCTCTTCGGAGAGATAGAAGACGAGCACGATAAGAACCTACAAAAAGAAATACAGATTTCTGAAAAAGAATACCTATTCTCCGCCCGCCTGGAAGTAGAATATCTTAATGAAAAATACAAATTCTCCCTACCCGAACAGGAGAATTATGACACCCTTGGAGGGCTAGTGGTAGCTATCCACGAATCTATCCCTGAGAAAAACGAGGAGATTCTCATAGAAGGATATCGCCTTCTGGTGGAAGAAGTCGCTGATAACAAAGTACTTACT
>CAJPPS010000123.1 GCA_905372595.1 uncultured Capnocytophaga sp.
AAATCAAAATTATTTCTTGAATGCAGCCTTATTAAAAATTATCAACAATCCTACAGCTATACTGATTGATGTGTCTGCAATATTGAAAATAGGATCAAAAAAAGTGAATCTTGTTCCTCCATAATAAGGTATCCATTCCGGAAGAATTGTATCAATCAGAGGGAAAAAGAGCATATCCACTACCTTTCCGTGAAAAAGAGTACCATAAGGATGTTCACTCATAAATGTTGCTACATTATTTATACTTGTATCAAAGATAACTCCATAGAAAACGGAATCAATAATATTTCCTAGAGCTCCAGCGAAAATAAGAGCTATTGAAATAATTAAAATCTTTGAGGATTTTTTCCTTACAGAGTCCCACAACCAATAGCCAATTCCTATTATGGCTACTATTCTGAAAAGAGTTAGGGCAAGCTTTCCATACTTACCAGGGATTCCCATCCCCCAAGCAGCCCCTGGGTTTTCGGCAAAGCGTATATGAAACCAGTCAAAAATATGAATAGACTGATCTATCATAAAATGTGTCTTGATATAAATTTTACTTGCTTGATCTAATAAAAGTATAAGGAATATAATAATAGTAGCGTGTGATAATTTCATATTTAGTAAAAAATAATTTGCCTGCAAAGATACAACTTTTAATGATTTGTAATAACTTTTTTAATGTTTTATTTGTAAAAATCAGGAAGTTCCTCAAGAAATACATACTTTTGATTTACATAATCTATTTGATAGAAAATATGATGTAATCCATTGGTAATCATCAGGTTTTCAGCCTTTAAAGTCATATTATAGCGGGCTATTTGGTCAAAAATTTGCTGTGTTATTTTCACCTGAGGAGCTTTACATTCTACCGCTAGGAAAATGCTACCATCAGAACGATAAACTACAATATCATACCGCTTAGTTAGCTGATTTACTTGTATTTGCTTCTCTACATTCATCAAGGACTGAGGGTATTTTTTTTCTTTTAAAAGAAATTGTATTGTATGTTGCCTAACCCACTCCTCTGGCGTAAGAGAGACAAATTTTTTTCGTACTATATCAAAAATATATAATTTATTTTCACTATTTTTGAACCGAAATTCATACAATGGGAAATTTAATATTTGCATAGGTGCAAATATACAAAAAGTATATTATATAAGAATATAAAAATGAATGAAGTTGAAAAAATTTTAGCCGAATTAGAAAAGAAAAATTATAGTCCTATTTATTATTTATATGGGGAGGAACCTTTCTTTATTGATGTTATCAGTGATTACATTGAGCGGAATGTTCTCTCTGATGATGAAAAAGCTTTCAATCAACAAATTGTATATGGAAAAGATATTACTATAGATGCTCTAATTCATTATGCCCGTGAGTACCCTATGATGGCGGAAAGAAGAGTTATTATAGTTAAGGAGGCAAAGGAACTTAACAGAACTATAGCCAACTTAGAACCTTATGTAAAAAATCCTTCTCCTACTACCCTCTTAGTAATCTGTTATAAATATGGAAAAATAGATGGAAAAACTAAATTGGCTAAGGAACTTAATAAGTATGTTTCCCTAGAAAGCAAAAAGCTATATGAAAGTGATACCCTTAAATGGATTACTAAGTATTTGAAAGACAATAATTATACCATTACGCAAGTGGCAAACCAACTCTTAGTTAGTTTTCTTGGAACAGATTTAGGGCGTATAGCTAATGAGCTGAACAAGCTCAAGATTATTCTTCCTAAAGGTACAGAAATAACTCCTTCTCATATAGAAGAAAATATAGGTATTAGTAAAGATTTCAATGTATTTGAACTACAGAACGCTATTGGGAAAAAAGAATTTCCTAAAGCTATGCAGATTATCAAATATTTCAATGAAAACCAGAAAGACAATGCTATGCCTATGATTACTGAGAACTTATATCAGTATTTCAAAAAATTATTTATCTATTCTAGCTCTATCGGAAAGGCTGATGCTGAACTAGCAAGAGAAATGGGTATCAATCCTTTCTTTCTAAAAGATTACAAGGTAGCTGCAATGAATTACCCTTTGAAAAAAATTAGTTTTTGTATGGAAGTAATCAAGCAAACAGATCTTAAGAGTAAAGGTGTAGAGAGTGGTTCCATTAGCTATTATGACCTTCTTAAGGAGCTTATAGTAAAGATAATTTTTTAGCTACTCCTTAGTTGATTAAGGAACTGTACGACTTCTCTATGAGAAACCGTTTTATCTATGAAATGTGCTATCACCTGTTCTTTTTCCTGAATAGTTGCTCCTAATTGATTAAGTATATTAGCTAAGTGCATCTTCATATGCCCTTTCTGAATACCGTGAGTAATAAGAGAGCTAACAGCAGCAAAATTCTGAGCTAATCCTACACAAGCAATAATTTTCATAAGAATCTCAGCTGTAGGATTCTCAAGAATTTTCAAGGCTATCTTTACCATAGGATGAAGCTTAGTAAGCCCTCCAACAGTTCCTATTGCTAAGGGTAGTTCTATTTTAAAGTGAAATCTATCTTCCTTTATATAAGCCTGTGTAAGGCTCTTGTATTTTCCTCCTCTACAGGCATAGGCGTGGCAGGCAGCCTCCACTGCTCGAAAATCATTACCTGTGGCAATCACTACAGCATCTACCCCGTTCATCACTCCTTTATTATGAGTTACCGCCCTATACACATCTGCATCAGCTACAGCGATAGCCCGAACAAAATCCCTAGCAAAAATATTACCTTCTATATCATTATAGGTCATTTCACTTAAGGGAGCAGAAACTTCTGCCCGTACCAGACATTGAGGCGTATAGTTAGAAAGTATACTCATAAGAACCTCCAGAGAGCCTTCCGAAAGATGGATGAGAGCTTCTCTCTCTATTATTTGAGTCATTTGCTCAAGGCAGGAGTTAATAAAATTAGCTCCCATAGCATCACCTGTAAGGAAAGTAACAAACACTTGATAGTGATGTTCTAAATTATCAGTCATATCCTTAAGTATAATAGAAGAAATTCCTCCTCCTCGCTTACGCATATTTTCAGTGAGAGGTTCTGTTTCTTTATACAATATAGGCTCTATTTGATTAAAAAAGTTAAATAATATTTGTTTATCCCCCTCATAAAACAGATGTATATGACCTACTTTTTCCATACTCTGCACCTCGCACTTGAAACCACCTCGTTCTGACCAGAACTTCGCTGCCTTACTAACAGCTGCAACTACAGAGCTTTCCTCCAGCACCATAGGTACTGTATAATAATGTCCATCTATAGAAAAATTAGGTGCTATAGCAAAAGGCAACAGATAATTACCAATCGTATTCTCTATAAAATCATCGTGTAACAATTGAAGCTTCTCATCTGATAAATCATATTTAGAAAAAATCTCTAACTCTTCCAGATTATTCGATAGATATTTATTATAAACCCAATTTCTCTTTTCTTGTTTATTAAGTTTGGAAAAACCTTTTATCATAATGTATTTTTACCTGATATTTGTTGAATTTATTCTGTATAGAGACGCATTACTCGTTCTATCGCTCGAGTACAAATAGGACAAAAACCTTTTGGCTCATTGGATTTCATTCTACAATCCTGCATTGGACTATAAATTCCTTTGGATAGATATCCTCCTCCTTCAAAAGCTCCTATTTTATTCTTATATTTTTCAGTACGGGGTGTAGGAATAGGAGTTTTTTTATCCATCATATCTTTCCATTTACTCTGAAAATCAACCAAAGTGGTGATATTTGCTTCCCAAGGCTCCAGCTTCAAGTTATAGCGATTTCCCATATCTGTATCATAGTAATATTCATCGGCAAGACCTATAAATCCGTGCCCAAATTCGTGAACAAATACTTTATCAGAAAGCGGGTCATCTGCTGTAACCAAATTTAGAAAATTATAAAATCCCCCTCCTCCATATTGATCAGTATTGACAAGAATACAAATCTGATCATATGGTAATTGTCCTGCTACATCAGCTACTTTGAAAATAGAAGGACAAGTAAGATAATATGGAATATCGAAAGTGTAGAAGTGTGTGTCAAACAATGTATTTTTATAAATCCTTTCTCCATCTATATCTGTTCCTTTCTCTAAAGAAGGAGCTTCTATAGCATAAATATTAAAATCTTGTTTATGTTTATCATATGGAGGTATTGTAAAAAGGTAATCTACCATTCTTTTCACATCACTGATAAACTTAGGAATATCATTTTGAGTATAGCCTTCTGGTAGAAAAACAAGGTCAACTTTTTTATTAGACTCCCCGTTATGTAAGATTGTTGTTACCGGATATTCTCGAATTGATTCTTTTATTATATGATAATCATCAGGAAGTATTTCTTTGGAATACAGGCTCTTGAATAATCCATCACTATATTTTCTTCTAGAAATTGGCTCTTTGGGAAAAGGTACTTGTAGAGGTATTTCAAATATTTGTACAGAATTTTTATCTTTTTCAGAACTCTGCCATTCCTCTACCAGTGTATTAAACCCCTTGGAATAGATTATTTTATTCTCCTTAGCATCTTTTACTTCTATACGATATTCTCCCTGATTAGGGTGAATTAAGTGTGTATATGAGCCTCCAAAGAAAGGCTCCTGCTTCAGCCCTTTAAGAGATACAAAGGTGTTCTCTGAAGTTCCATAAAAATAAAAATCCAATCGTAAAGATTCTTTAGTAAAATAAGTATCATAAGATACTTGAGCTTTACCCAACCAATGGCTTAATATCAAGAAAGAAAGCAAAAATATGTTTTTCATAATTAAAAATTTATATCTCCCTTGCAAAGATACAATTTTTTCCCTATAAAAAGA
>CAJPPS010000124.1 GCA_905372595.1 uncultured Capnocytophaga sp.
ACTTTTTTAATCTTATAGATAGGATTCTTTCGGGGTGAATCCTATAAGTGGGTTACGAGAGGGAAGCTCTTCTTTTTCGTCAGAAACTTCTGTGTAGGAAATATCCTCGTAGGTAGGTCTCCAGCTGGACCAGTCAGGCTGGCGCAATCCGTCCTCTTGGCAAGGGCATCCGAGTCCGAGAGCTTTTTTCATTGTCTCGCCCGTTTTTTCTACTGTTGTAAATTCACGAGCAAGAGAAATTCCCTGAGCTCCCGCAACACCGATAAGGGCTCCACGCACCGCATTGGCGCCTGTGTCATTTCCATCTACGCACGCTAGGGCAAGCAGGGATGCTACTACAGCTCCTCCCTTTACAAGTTTTTTTCTATTGGAGTCCTTCTTAGCGTCGCCAGAGGACTTAGCGGTTAGTTCAGCTACTAGCAAGTTAGAGGCAGCTGCTCCTGCCACTGCCGAACCTCCTATCACAAGGGCTCCGGTCAGATTCTCCATTTTGGGTTTTTTAAAATTCATAATCATTTAGAATTAGAGGAGGCAAGGCAGAATCCAGCTACAAAAGCAAGGGCTACGTGCCACCATTTTATTTTATAATTTGTTAGTGTTTCTGTTGTTTCTTTGTTATCTTTGTTATCATCTTTTACAGGTACCTCCCTGATATATCTCAGCTCAGGAGGATACTTTACCGCTGGCAGTGAGACCTTCTCAACTTTCTTGGCGGGCGTAGGTCGGGGCATACAAGGGTGTAGCATAGTTTTTTTATTTAAAATTAAAAAGGAGCAATTCCTAAATGATTTGTAGGATGGAGTTTTTCTCTATAATTAATTTTGTCAGCTAAATCTTTATATGCTCTAGGATCTCCCCAAGTATATATTTTTCTATTAACCTCTTTACTAAGGTCATACAATTGAATATTGACTTTTTTAATTGTTTCCAATATCTTTAATCCCTCATTGATTTCTTCTTCAGAAAAAGCTGGCACTTGTAATATTTCTGTATTAGGAATACGATATTTATCCAATCTTTCCTGAAATGTCCCCTGAGTGGTTAGAAATTTTTCGTGTGAAAAATAATCACACGCCTTAGGAGTAGAGCCAAAAGGCTTTCCGCTGGCATCGAAAGGACGTGAAAGAAAGTTCCACAACCTAGCTATTACACATTCTTCTGACAAGGTATAAAAGTCCTTCTTGGAGAAGAAAAATATATCTTTTTTATTTTCTATATAAAATTGATATAATTCATATAAACGTTCTTCTCTTGTCTGAAAAGGATTGTCAGTTCCCAAACCTTTTCCTTTAAGATAAGGATAGGTACCTAAGAGAGCCTCTAATCCAGTATATATTTTAGGAAAAACGCTATTTTTTTTATTTTTCGTTCTCTTACGTGTAATTCGCATAGGAGGGACTGTTAATGCATCAGTTCCCCAAAAAGGCTTTGCTGAGTAAAAATCAACAAACTCAGGATTCATAGCATAGGCATAATTTTTTCCTATTCTATATACAAATGGAAAAACAACAGCATATAGGAGACCTAATCCTAAATTTGGATTTACACCTCCTCTTCCATAGCTAAAATTAAAAAAAGCAAAAGAACTTATCTGATTAGCAATTTTTCGCAGCAAAACAGTCTCTGCAACAGGCTTGAATGAATCTGCTTTTACCATTGCTAGCTTTACTGCTTCAGGAAAAACACCCGTTTGTACAGCTTCTTGCTCAATAGCTCGTACATCTCCAAATTTTTGGCATTGTGAAAAGAAATGCTTATTATAAGAGTTCATCACTATATGAATATTTTTTATGAGCATTCGCAATCGCGGGGCATATTCATACTTTAGATACTGGAATTCTCCTTGAAAGTCTAGAATAAGGTTATTCATTCTTTTTCTTGTTTTGTTTATTAATTTGATATATACAGAATCCTGATCCGGCTAACAAAAGTATCCACCACCAGCTTTTACGTTTTTTTTGGGGACTTTCTCCAGTTGGAGTAGCTACAAGGTCTGTCCTTTGAGATTCTGGAGGCGTTACTACAGGTGCAGTTGGAACTGTCTGAGTAATATTGCCTCTATCAGAAATAGGAGCTGGATGCGTAGGCTCTACTTTTGGAGTAGGACCCTTAGGGCGCTCATCTGTGTAACCTTTAGGAATTTCTAATCCATATTCTTTAAGATTTGAACCCGACTGATTACCAGATAATATATCACTTGTAGGAGAAGTAGGTTTCTTAGCAACAAGATTGAAATTCTCATCAAAATCATTAATATCCAACCCAAATTTTTCAAAAGCTCTCTTGATATAGCTATTCTGAGACTTTCTGTTGAGTTGCTGGTAACAATAGCCTTGTTTTGCTATGGAATCTTTTATGCTATCATACATTTTTTTAATTTCCTTAGCCGCTAATATTACATCTCCTTTGGTTGCATTTTCATAGTTTTTACGTTTGAATAAAAAATCCTCAATCATTCCTGTTAGCGACTTACACTGAGTGTTATATCCTTGCTCTCCCTCTCTCTTAAGATAAGTATTCAGAGCCCCTCCGTTAAAGGTCATTCCCTTTTCAAAGGCACTTGCTGAATTCAGCCAATTCATATACGCATAATACTCAGCTTCATCAGAAGAAAGTAAATTATCTAGCTTAAGAATTTCAATATTCTTTTTCCCTATATCAAAGAGCTCTTTTCTTCCTACTTCATCTTTATAATAGTTCTCAAAAGTTTGTGCTTTAGGCAAGGATGCATCACGAAAATCCGTAAAGGTAACCCCCATTCCTATAGCATCATTTTTCCTGTTCAAACCAAAAGTAGGCATAGAAAATACTATTCTTTCTCTATCCAACCAGTCTATCGGATCCCCTGCTAGATTTAATTCTTTGTAAAAAGCATCAAAAACTCCTTCTGAAAGAGTAATAGGAATAGAATCTTCTGCTATTTGATACACAAGACCATAACTTTTAATCTTACCATAAAAATTATTCTTGAGCTTTTGAACCATATTATAGAGGTCATTGGTATGCGATTTAGATTCCTCTGACTTCCAATTAGTTTCTTTTATAATTTTAAATACAGCTTCATATACACAGAGTCCAAAATAAGTATGATTCATTATACCTTGTACTAATTCATCTTGAGCAGAGGTTGAAGATATAATCTGCGCTAATCCTCCCGTATATATATCCTCACCTTTTTCGTTTTTTCTCCCCGTTTTTTCGCCATATACATTTCTTTCATAGAATCTACTCACAACTGTCCAAGCCCTTCTTGCTCTATCAGAGTCCCAAGAAGATTTTTCTTTGAATACACCTAATGAGATAGCCAACTCTAACACACCAGCCACAGCACCCAATACCCAGCCAACAGGGTTCCAAGCATTTGATAATGCACCTGTCAAAATCATCCCCATCACTACCTTTGATAGAGTCGAATGAACGCTTTCGGCTGCTTGAGCGTGCTTTTGGATATTATTTTCATACTCCACAAAGTTCATATTGATAATTGGATCATAGCTAACATCTTTTATATCAGCTGTCCCAACAGCACCCTTTAACGCACCTTGTGAAGATGATTTGTCAGAAAACAAGTGCTTACCTCTCATTTTATTTCTTTTTATTCATCATCGTAATAGCTACAACAGCTCCTAAGACGACTACACCTCCTACAACTACATATATAACAGTATTATCCTTTGGTTTATTTGTATTTAAATTTCCTTGGTTATAATTCTGATATTGGTGATGATTATTGGCATTAGAATTTCTTTCTGCTTCTTCTTGTCTTTTTCTAAGATATTCTCTTTGTTCTTGACTCAGCTGAGATATATCATTATTAGTTACAGTAGGAGAGGTATTTGCCGGATTGACTCTTGGATTCCACGCATCTTTAACTTTGTTATATGCATTCCCAGCATTGGCAGCAGTATCCCCAACGATACCTATATACTTATTAGCTTGATCGACGCCCTTTTCAAATTTATTCTTAGGTGATGGTTCCCCAAGACCTTTTTTTGGAGCAAATCCAAAAAGTCTATTCTGTGCGCCATTAAGACCTATATGTTTCATACACATTACAATTTCATCGGATTTGTCAGAATAAGGAGTCTCTTGCATTGTCGGAATCGTCCCGTCAATGACATAATACCCTTTATTCAAGTCATTATCTTCCTGAGAGATAGGTACAACTAGATATACGTGCGAGAAATCATCAGGATAGAGGCTATATGGTTGTTTGATTTGCCTTACATAGCAATTATATCCCATAGCCTTAAGGATTGCCCCTGCCAGTATGGTGTAGCTTTTACAATCTATACCTGTAAAGCGTTGCGCCCACGAGCAGGCAGGCGAGCGCAACTGCTGTACTTCACTATCCGCTTTGTACTGGAAATGATTGAATAGAAATTGATGTACATTCTGGCAAGAAAAAAGGAGAGACTTGCCCTTGAGGAGCTTCGCTATTTTTTCACACTGATAGAAATAATTATTAATAGTTGTTACTATCTGTTGCACTGAAAAGAAAGTATCACCATCGCCTAGCTCCGTACGCTTACAAGCCACCTTCGGGAATATATCCTGAGGATAATCCGAATGTACATCTCGATAGAGAGCTTGGTTAAGTGTTTGCATTTTTCTTTTTCTTCAGTAATGCAAAGGTAGATAACAGGAATATTTTTTCTGCAGTTTAGGGCAGACTAGGGCAGTTTAGGGAAGTTTTTGCGTTAATATATTATTAATACACTAAAGAGAAGATAAAAAAACCTCCCCTGTACATATTGCACAGAGGAGGAAAAAATTTAAAAAAATTGCCTGAGTTTATA
>CAJPPS010000125.1 GCA_905372595.1 uncultured Capnocytophaga sp.
ATCTCTTTTTTTAGTTTTTTCTTTCGCTGCTCCAGTTCTTCCATAAAAGCTAATAATTTCTCACTTGGATTCTTGATAAGTATGGTTTCTGAATTATGGGTCTTTTTAAGGACTACTACTTCATTTACTTTCTCTGAGGTGGTGTTTTCTTCTTTCATAAGGATTTGTTTTAGTAGGTTCTAATAAGATGCAAAAATAACTATTAATTTTGGAATGGCAAAGTACAAATTAATTTATATCTTTGCACTGCCAAAAATATGCTTAGATGACAGCAAACAATAACTACCTTAAGAAGACCCTACAACTGGTGCTTCCCCTGCTATTGGGGATATTTTTGTGTTGGTACGCTTTTGCCCAGTTTAGTACAGAGGAGCTAGCACTTATCAAAGAACAGTTCCTTAAGGCAGATTATTCTTACTTATGGCTCTCGGTAGCAATGGGCTTCCTAAGCCACGTATCTCGCGGGATTCGCTGGCAATACACGCTTGCTTCTATGCACTATTTCCCTAAGCGATACAACTTGGTTTTGGCAGTTTTTATTGGGTATTTGCTCAATCTTACCGTGCCACGTTCGGGAGAGGTCAGTCGTGCTTTGCTTATCAATCGGTATGATAAGGTACCCTTTGACAAGGCTTTCGGAACTATCCTTACTGAGCGGGTGATAGATATGTGTATTTTATTGCTATTTATAGCTGTTGTCTTTGTCTTCCAGTTTGACTTGGTATGGCATTTCTTAGAAGGCTATCTTACTTTTTCCTATATTATAGTCGTACTTTTGGCTTTAGGGCTTCTATTTTTAGGGGGAGTATATTGGATTTATCGTTCTACTTCCTCCTTTGCACAGAAAGTACGTAAAATGCTCTCAGGAATCAAGGAGGGGATATTTTCCATTCTCCATTTGAAGAAAAAATGGCAGTTTATAGCCCATACCCTATTCATTTGGCTTATGTATTTTTGGATGTTCTATGTGGTGTTTTTTTCTATGGAACAAACTAAGGAACTGTCCATCATACAAGTACTTACAGCATTTGTGATAGGGAGCTTTGCCATTGTATTTACCAATGGAGGGTTAGGGGCTTATCCGCTCTTTATTGCCAAAGTGTTATTGCTTTTTGGCGTAACTGAGACGGTAGGCACAGCCTTGGGCTGGGTGATATGGATTGCCCAGTTCCTGATGATTATCCTCTTTGGGGGATTGTCGTTTTTACTGTTACCCATTATTAATAGAAGGTTAGCCTCTAACCGTTAATTGCCTGTGTGGCTTACACCTAATAACTATGTATTGTTATCACTGCGGAAATGATTGTGACCCTAAGCACCCTATTGTATTTGATGATAAGCACTTCTGCTGTCAAGGGTGCCAAACGGTCTATGAGATTCTCTCTGCCAATAAGTTGGACAAATATTATACCTATGAGCAAACTCCTGGGGCACGTCCTGAAGAGGCTCAGCAGAAGTACCATTTCTTGGACAATCCCCAGATAGTGGCTAAGCTACTGGAGTTTGATGAGGAAAATACCCAAATCGTTTCTCTCTATATTCCACATATTCACTGTAGTTCGTGTATATGGGTATTGGAGAACTTGCAGAAATTACATAAGGGCGTACTACACGCCTTAGTAGATTTTCCTAAGAAAACAGCACGAATTAGTTTTCAGAAAGACAAAATCACCCTGAAGGAGTTGGTGGAGCTTCTTGCCCAAATCGGCTATGCCCCTTATATCAGTTTAGACGATTACAAGCAAAAGAAAGACCAAAAGGGACAAAAACAACTGCTGTACAAGTTAGGCGTAGCAGGGTTTGCCTTTGGAAATATAGGGCTACTGTCTTTCCCTGGCTTCTTTGAGGACAACGAATTTTGGTTCAATCGGTATAAGGATTTCTTCCGCTGGCTGATGTTTGCTTTCTCCTTGCCGGTGATGTTCTATGCAGCTACCGATTACTTTGTATCCGCCTACAAGGGGATTCGCAACCGCTTTCTCACCATTGATATTCCCTTGGCTTTGGGTATCCTCACTATGTTTGTCCGCAGTACTTATGACATCATATCGGGTAGGGGACAGGGCTTCTTTGATAGCTTAGCTTCTTTGGTCTTTTTGTTGCTTATAGGCAAATTCTTTCAGCAACGTACCTACTCTTTTCTCTCTTTTGAGCGAGATTACAAAAGCTATTTTCCTATAGGAGTAACCCGAATAGAAGGAGGTAGGGAAGAGAGTGTTCAAGTATATGATATCAAGGAGGGTGACCGCTTACTGATTCGCAATGAAGAGCTGATACCTGTAGATGCCGTGCTTATTCGTGGCGTAGGTCAGATAGATTACAGCTTTGTAACAGGCGAATCCAAATGGACAGAAAAGAACAGCGGGGACAAACTCTTTGCAGGGGGGCGTCATAAGGGAGCGGCTATAGAGATAGAAGCCACCAAGACCGTTTCCCAGAGCTACCTCACCCAGCTGTGGAGCCAAGAATCCTTCCAAAAGAATAAAAACGAAGGTATCAAAACCCTTACTGATAGAATCAGCCAGTATTTTACCTTCTTTGTACTGCTCATAGCCTTCCTAACTTTAGCCTTTTGGCTTTACTATGGTACCCCTACCGAGGCGTTCAATGCCTTTACGGCGGTGCTTATCATCGCTTGCCCCTGTGCTTTGGCGGTTTCTGCCCCTTTTGCCTTGGGCAATATGCTCCGGCTCTTAGGCAAACGCCATTTTTACCTCAAGGATACCCAGACTATAGAACAAATGGCTCAGGTAGATACCCTTATCTTTGACAAAACAGGTACCATAACCCAGAGTAATACCCAAGAAATTACCTACGAAGGTCAAGTGATGAGTGCCCAACAACGTTCCTTGCTCAAGAGTGTATTACGGAACTCCAATCACCCCCTATCTCGTCAGTTATATGACTATCATAAGCAGGAGGATATACACCCTCTTGATAGCTATGAAGAGCATATAGGTAAGGGAATGGAGGCTATCTCGGGTAAGGATCATATAAAAATAGGCTCGGCTAAGTTTGTAACGAATAAGGAAAACAAAGATGAAACAGCCGTATATGTAGCTATCAATGGGCAGTTAATGGGCAAATATACTTTTAAGAACCCCTATAGGGAGCATATATTTGCCGTTTTCCACGAGTTGGAGCACAAAGGCTATACTTTAGCACTCCTTTCAGGGGATACAGAAGCAGGAAAAACATTTTTAGAGAGACAATTTTCTAACAAAATAGCCTTACACTTTAATCAAAGTCCAGCCGATAAGCTCCATTATATAGAGCAATTGCAGAAAGAAGGCAGGCGGGTGATGATGCTTGGCGATGGGCTGAATGATGCAGGCGCCCTCAAGCAAGCCCAAGTAGGCTGTGCGGTAGCAGAAAATAGCAATACCTTTTCTCCAGCCTGTGAGGCGATTCTTCAGGCATCTGAGATAGGGCAGCTTCCGCGCTTTCTTACGCTGAGCAAGCAGACGATGCGGGTCATCAAGATGAGTTTTGTCCTCTCTCTATTATATAATTGTATAGGTACCCTTTTTGCTGTTACAGGACATTTGGAGCCTGTAGTAGCGGCGATTCTGATGCCCATCAGTTCTATTAGTATAGTACTCTTTACGACGCTAATGACTAATAGGTTGGTGAAAAAATAAAAGGAATAGGCAATGAGCCAATGACCCAATTATAAGCCCTTATAAAGATTCCATAACCAATTCAGGAGTATCAGGACACAGAAAGAGGTAAAAACCAAAGGTCGCTTGAGAAAGCTCTCACAAGTGGTGTAGCATTCAAAAAGACTAGTTTTTCTATGATATAGGTCAAAACATAACCATAAAGGAACCAATACCAATAGGGCAGAAGCGATAAAGCCTAAAGGATTGGTATAAAGCGCCTCATAGAAAGAACCCTTGAGTAGAGAAACGGTAGAACGGGTAGTACCACAAGCAGGACAAGGAAGCCCTGTAACTCCCTTGAAGATACATAGGGAGACTCCCATCTCTTGTTCAGGAGAAAGCATATGATATAGTAGCCAACTCCAGCCAGCAAGAGATAGGAGAATGACAAGAATATAAAAATTCCTGTAATTCAAAGAATTAAATAGCTGATAATAACAAATTGGTATTCTTTTCGCGGGTAGCTCCCATAATAAGGAACCAATCCACAATAGTCCAAACACCAAAACCTCCACAGGTCAATAGCTTAAAAATACCCAAACCGGTATCTCCTATATAGAAACGGTCTACTCCCAATCCTCCAATGAGAATAGATAATATAAGAGAGGTGGTAGTATCCTTAAGAGGAAGGGATTGAAGGGTAACCCATTTTGATTCATCTAAGGAAAGTAATTTTTCGCGAATAAAAGGAATTTGTTCTGGTTTGAAGAACTTTCCATTGGCAATAAGGTAAGTATCTACTTTATTTGCATCCATATGATATTAAATTTAGATTTAACGGAATTAGTTTATTACAGAAGAGAACAAGTCTAGTATTGATCTATGGGATTGTTCCCTCGAAATGTTTTAGCAAAATTACGAAAAAAAATGGAACAATTAATGGATATAAGGAAATTATTTTTTTACATAGCAATATTTTTTGAGGATCAATGGTGTAGAATGCTAGGCTTTTATAGGCAGTAAATAGGTTGTCTTTGCAATAATAATACCTAATCTTAAGGTAAAACAACCCCATAAGAGGCGTTACAACGCTTTTTAAAACTCTTTACACTGCAAAAAATGCTTAAAAATCGTCCTGAAAATCAACAAATTACACAATAATTAAAAAAAAAGATGTAAAAATATTTGGTAGA
>CAJPPS010000126.1 GCA_905372595.1 uncultured Capnocytophaga sp.
TACTTCTTCTATTTTGGCATATTGAATTATAGATATTTTTCCCTTGTAAGAAGGTATTTTACAGTATTTAGAAATAAAAATGGTGTCAAATCCTAGCTTTTCAGCTTCAGAGATACGTTGTTCTACTCTTTGTACGGGTCTTATTTCGCCTCCCAATCCTACTTCGGCAGCAAAGCAGATATTTTTTGCAATAGGAATGTCTTCATTTGAGGAAAGAATAGCCATTGCAACTCCCAAGTCAGAAGACGGATCATCGATGGAAATACCTCCAGTAATATTCAGGAAAACGTCCTTACTTGCTAACCGAAATCCAGCTCGTTTCTCCAGTACAGCCAATAACATATTAAGCCTTTTGGCATTAAATCCCGTTGTGGTGCGTTGCGGAGTACCATATACGGCGGTACTTACAAGTGCTTGGATTTCAATCATCAGAGGGCGCATTCCTTCTATTGTTGCTACAATGGCGGTACCACTTCTGTTTTCTTCTGTTTTGGAAAGTAATATCTCGGAAGGATTGCTTACCTCCTTGAGTCCTGTGCTGAGCATTTCATAAATACCTAATTCAGAGGTAGAACCAAAGCGATTCTTTAACGTCCTTAAAATCCTGAAAATATGATTGCGATCACCCTCGAATTGTAAAACTGTATCCACCATATGTTCTAGGATTTTAGGACCTGCGATGGTACCGTCTTTGGTAATATGCCCAACGATAATCACAGGAGTTCCTGTCTGCTTAGCGTATTTGATGAGCTCAGCGGTGCATTCCCGTATCTGGGAAATACTTCCAGCAGAGGCTTCAATAGTATCGGAATGGAGCGTCTGGATTGAATCAATAATAAGGATTTGAGGCTTGAGCTCTTTTATCTGTAGGAAGATATTCTGTATTTTGGTTTCTGTGAGTATATAACAATTATCACAGGAGGTAGAAATACGTTCTCCCCTCATTTTTATTTGTTTTTGGCTTTCTTCCCCCGATACATAGAGCGTTTTGTAGGGTAATTTTATAGCAATTTGTAGTAATAATGTACTTTTTCCTATTCCGGGTTCTCCTCCGATAAGGGTTACAGAACCGGGAACAATCCCGCCTCCCAATACATTATTAAGCTCATTATCACCGCTATCAATGCGGATTTCTTTCTCGTTTGTGATTTCCCATAGGGGAATGTATTTGTTGGTTTGTTTAGAAAGAGGTGTTTTCTCGGAGGATTGACTCCATTGTGTTTTTTCTTCCTTTTGGATTACTTCCTCTACGATGGTATTCCATTCTTTGCAAGCGTAGCACTGTCCTTGCCATTTGCTATACTGAGTTCCACAGTTCTGACAGAAAAAAGCGGTTTTTGTTTTTGCCATTTCGAAAATATTTTTGAGGGATAAAAGTGAGATAAAAAATGATAAAAAGGAAATATCGGGATAATATTTTTCTTTGTTCTATGGTATAGGATTAAATATTCTCATTGGAAGAATCATTTTTGAAATGATTCCATATTTTTTCACCTCTGGAGGCGCCTACAATTTCTATAATGGCTTCTAAAGAGGCTTCTTTTAGTCTTTTTACAGACTTGAAGTGCTTCAGAAGCGCCTCTCGGGTCTGTTTTCCTATTCCTTTTATGGTATCCAATTCGGATTGGATAGCACTATTGCTACGTTTTTGTCTATGGAAAGTGATTCCAAAGCGATGCGCTTCATTACGAAGGTGCTGGATTACTTTCAGTGTTTCGGATTTTTTATCCAGATACAAAGGAATAGAATCACCAGGGTAGAAAATTTCTTCCAATCGCTTAGCAATACCGATAATGGCTATTTTTCCGCGTAAGTCAAGGGCTTCAAGAGCTTTTAGGGCAGCTCCTAACTGTCCCTTTCCTCCATCAATAACGATAAGCTGAGGTAAAGGCTCATCTTCTTCAAGTAAGCGGTGATATCGCCTGAAAACAACTTCCTCCATAGAAGCAAAGTCGTTAGGACCTTCCACTGTTTTGATATTAAAATGGCGATAGTCTTTCTTACTGGGTTTAGCATTCTTGAAGACTACACAAGCCGCAACGGGATTAGTTCCTTGAATATTAGAATTATCAAAGCATTCAATATGTACAGGAGGCACAGAAAGGTGTAAATCTCTCTGCATTTGGCTCAATAATCGATTGGTATGTCGTTCCGGATCTAGAATTTTTACTTGTTTGAACTTCTCCTGCCGGTATGCTTGAGCATTTCGTTCTGAAAGCTGTAATAATTGGAATTTTTCTCCTGCTTTGGGAATATTTAATGATAAAGAAGCATCAACTGTAATAGGAAAAGGAACTATGAGTTCTTTGGATTGAGAGTGGAAACGCTCTCTGAGTTCTAAAATTCCTAATTCGAGAAGTTCCTGATCTGTTTCGTCTAATTTTTTCTTTATTTCAAGTGTATGTCCGCCAATGATAGCCCCATAAGCTACTTGAAGGAAATTAATATAGGCATATTCTTCATCAGATACAATAGAAAACACATCTACATTGTGGATTTTTGCACTTACGATGGTAGATTTTGCTTGATAGTTTTCCAAATGTTCTAATTTTACCTTAATCTCTTGAGCTTCTTCAAAACGGAGGTCTTGAGCAAGCTGAATCATTTCTTCTTTGAAAAGAGAAATAACTTCCTTTAAGTTACCTTTGAGGATTTCCTTAATCTGTTGGATATTGTGATTATAGTCTTCTTCGGATTGTAATCCTTCACAAGGAGCTTTGCAGTTTTTAATGTGATACTCTAAGCAAACTTTGAACTTTCCATTGTCAATATTCTGCTGAGATAATTCTAATCGGCAATTCCGCAGAGGATAAAGGTCTTTAATCAGGTCTAATAGGGTGCGAACAATCTTTAAGTTGGTGTAAGGACCAAAATAAGTGCTTCCGTCTTTAATCATTTTACGAGTAAAAAACACGCGAGGAAACCGTTCATTGGAAATACAAATCCAGGGATAACTTTTCCCATCTTTTAGTAGAATGTTATAGCGAGGCTGATATTTTTTTATTAGATTGTTTTCGAGTAATAGAGCATCATTCTCGGTAGCTACCACGATATGTTCTATTCGGACGATTTTACTTACCAGAATACGCGTTTTGGGAGAATCGTGTTCCTTATTGAAGTAAGAAGAGACGCGCTTTTTGAGATTTTTCGCTTTTCCTACATATATAATAGTATCTGTATGATCAAAAAATTGATATACACCGGGATTTTCAGGAAGTGTTTGTACTTGTAAGCTAATATCCGTCATAAATTATTAAGGAGATTGGGAGGAATTCTTTAAGAAGTCGTAAAAACTGAAATAGGAAGTGATAAATCGCCTATATCAAGCATTGCATTGATAAGCCCAATGCACTCAAAAGAGGCAATATCTTTTTCATAAATAGGCATTTCTCTTATTTTGCCTTCATTTAATAGACGTTGCCGGCAAGTACCATTAAGGAGAAAGGTAGTCGGGGTAAGCCACTGACTTCCATCGAAGAAAATAAGGTTGGCATAACTAGCGTCGGTAACCTTTTTATCTTTCAGGAAAATTACTTCTTCAGTATGGGCTTTATCTTTTAGAAGATTAAGATCTGTTCTATCCAAGAACTTATATGAATAATCGAAATCACCAACATCTACACAACTAATTGATTTGACGGTAGCTACTTTATAAGGAATTATTTCTATAGAATAATGATTGTAGTTATAGAGAAATCGGATTTTATATTTTCCATCATTAGGTAAGGATTGTTTTCCTATAATATTTTTTAGAGAAAACACCTTTTCACTGGGGAAAAAATGTGAAAAGGTATTATTTATGCGGTTCTGATGATATTCTAAGTGGAAAACTTCTCCATTAGAGAGCTTTATAGTTTCAATAAACTCACTTTTATTCATAAAATTAGTTGGGAATATATATTTTTTCTATAATTTCATTATATTCATCTTGTGGATTGCTTTTCGCCGTGATACCAGCCCCACTTTTGTAATAAAACTTCTGGTTAATTTGTTCTATAAAGCGAATAAGGACACAACTATCCACAGAATTTCCATCAAATATTCCAGCTATTCCTGTATAAAAACCACGGTCATAAGTTTCCGCTTGCTCAATAATACTTAATGTTTTCTCTTTCGGAGCTCCAGAAATAGAGCCTCCAGGTAATAGGTCGGAAAATATATCTCCCAGATGCGATTGCCAATTCTCAGGAAGCTTACCTACTATTTCGGAGCTTGTTTGTAACAGATTTCCTGTGGATTTTTCAATAACATCTATGTATCGGAACTTGGTAGTATGAACTTCTGTGGCGACTTTTTTCAAATCATCAGAGAGTAGCTTCACCACCTTATGATGTTCGTCTATTTCCTTTTGATTATTCAATAAAATAGAAGCCGCATCGGGCAAGGAGGCACTGATAGTCCCTTTCATAGGGTAGGTTTTTATCTGATTTTCTTCTATTTTTACGAATATTTCAGGAGAAAAACATACCCATTCATCATTATAAATGATTTTGTATTTTGCTTTAGCTTTTTCATAGACTTCTTTCAGAGATACAGGAGAAATCTCAGTCTGGAAAGTAAGATTTACCAATTCCACCTCTCCATTTTCTAGATATGAAAAAACAGAATCAAAAGATTTTTTGAATTTTTCATAAGCAACAGGGTATTTTTCTATAGAAATAGGCTCTGGAGTAGTTTGGTTTGTCTCTAAAAAGGAGAATTGAATTCCCTCAGGAATCTCTGAAAGAGGAAAAATATGAGCATTTGTTCCTTTGTAATCAATAATAAAGAAGCAAGG
>CAJPPS010000127.1 GCA_905372595.1 uncultured Capnocytophaga sp.
ATATAAAATGATTCTATTTAGAAATAAAAATGTATTTTTGCCTATAAAAAAACGTCAATATGTCAAAAACAGGAAATGCATTAGCAGCTTTAGTTGTAGGAGCTGCTATTGGTGTAGGAATAGGAATTCTTTTTGCTCCTGATGAAGGAAAAAAGACTCGCAAACGTATTAGAAAGTCTCTAGAGGGAGTTTCTGATAACTTAAGAGACAAACTTGTAGACTTGAATGAAAATCTGAAAGAGAAAAAAATCAAGTTAAAAGGAACTCTAGAAGAAAACGTAGAAAAACTTCTTTCTAAATCCAGCTATAAGGCAGAAGAACTTATCAATGCTTTAGAAAGAAAATTAGAAGACCTTAAAAAGGCTAATGCTAAATTTCAAAAATAACTAAATCCTTCATAAAATGGCACTCAGCGAATTGAAAGCATCTGCACAGAGCCTTCCTAATGAATTGGAAGCTACTGTTAATTCTCATATAGAATACTATAAGCTATATTCATTCCGTATTATAGCCAAATCTGCTATGGGAATTGTAAGCCTCTTTGTTGGAGGACTTTTCATCTTAATTATTGCTTTCTTTTTGGCTTTGGCTGCTGCTTTTGCCATAGGGGAATGGTTAGATAGTAACGCCTTAGGATTCCTTATTATGGGGCTTCTATTCTTACTAGGCTTAGTGATTATCTACAAATCACGTAAGTCCCTTATATACAAGCCTATATTAGGAAAATTATCTGAAATATACTTTAAAGATTAATTGCTTATGGAAAGGAAATATACTTCATTGGAAGAGATAGAGAATGACTTAAGAGCTTTAAAGCTCAAGAAGGATATTGACC
This sequence comes from uncultured Capnocytophaga sp., assembly GCA_905372595.1. Lineage (GTDB taxonomy): Bacteria > Bacteroidota > Bacteroidia > Flavobacteriales > Flavobacteriaceae > Capnocytophaga. Next base: position 836 of record CAJPPS010000127.1, read on the forward strand.
TTATGTGCCTTAAAAGTGACTATCAGTCAATGGTACGTAATTTCTCTATTGGCAGGCTATTCTCTGACTCTGTAACACAGCTAAAAGAATCTATCATAAGCAAGCAAAAGGGACTTTTTTCCCTAGCTATAGACTTCCTATTACGGAGATTTTTGAGTAGATAAGTCTGTTTCTCTCAGCACTTTATCGTATTTTTCAAAAAAAGTTAGTCTCAAAATTTTGATATTTAAGAAAAAGGTTGTACTTTTGCACCCTGAAAAAGCGAGGTCTTGTAGCTCAGCTGGTTAGAGCACCTGACTCATAATCAGGGGGTCCTTGGTTCGAGCCCAAGCTGGACCACTTTCGCTTAAAGCACTTACAGCAATGTAGGTGCTTTTTCTATTCTATAGAATTTAGAGGCTCTTTCTTAGAAAGAGCCTCTTCCTATATTTCATCTTTTTACTCCTTATTTCTGAACACCAATCCATTATCAAAAGAATCTATCAGCACAAGGTTACCCGCTTTGATCTCTCCTTTTAGAATTTCCTTAGAAAGAGCATTCATTACTTCTTTCTGGAGAACACGCTTCACTGGACGTGCTCCGAATTGTGGGTCATACCCCCGCTCAGCTAGGTAGTTTATAGCCTCATCGGTAACCTCTAAGATAATATTTTCACGAGCCACCAGCTTGATAATACTATTGAGCTGTAAGCGTACTATCTGCTTAATATTCGCCTCGGTAAGAGGTGTAAACATCACGATGTCATCTATACGATTGATAAACTCAGGGCGTACTGTCTGCTTAAGGAGCTGTAGTACTTCGTCTTTTGCTTTTTCTGTAGCTTTTTCTACATCCTTATATTGCTCAAAACTATCCTGAATGAGCTGACTTCCCATATTGGAGGTCATAATGATAATTGTATTCTTGAAATTGGCTGTCCGTCCCTTGTTATCAGTAAGCCTTCCTTCATCCAATACTTGCAAGAGAATATTGAAAGTATCAGGATGCGCTTTCTCTATTTCGTCTAATAACACTACAGAGTATGGGCGTCGGCGTACTGCCTCGGTAAGCTGACCGCCTTCATCATAACCTACATATCCAGGAGGCGCTCCCACCAAACGGCTCACAGCGTGTTTTTCCTGATATTCACTCATATCAATACGAGTCATCGCATTCTCATCATCGAAGAGATATTCCGCAAGTGCCTTAGCTAGCTCTGTTTTTCCGACCCCAGTAGTTCCCAAGAAAAGGAAAGAACCGATTGGTTTTTTAGGGTCTTGTAAGCCTGCACGACTACGGCGAATCGCATCGGAAACGGCTGCAATAGCTTCCTCCTGCCCTACTACACGCTTGTGAAGTTCTTCTTCCAGATGAAGGAGTTTTTCTCGTTCGCCTTGCATTAGTTTGGTAACAGGCACTCCTGTCCATTTGGCAATTACTTCTGCAATATCCTCACGGGTAACCTCCTCTTTAATCATTGTCATTTCGTGCCCTTCTACCTCTTTTTGGAGATTTTCAAGCTTTTCTTCTTCTTGTTTTATCTTTCCATAACGGATTTCAGCTACTTTTCCATAATTTCCTTCTCGTTCGGCACGTTCAGCATCAAGTTTGTATTGTTCTATATTATTTTTAGTAGCTTGTATCTCATCTACCAAAGATTTTTCTCCTTGCCACTTGGTGAAAAGCTCATTTCGTTCTTCCTTAATATTAGCTAAATCGGCATTGAGCAAGCGAAGTTTTTCCTCGTCATTCTCTCGCTTAATAGCTTCTATTTCAATTTCCAACTGCATTATTCTACGGTCGAGCACATCCAATTCTTCGGGTTTGGAATTGATTTCCATACGAAGCTTAGCGGCTGCCTCGTCCATCAGGTCAATAGCCTTATCTGGCAAATAACGATTGGAAATATAACGCTCAGAAAGCTCCACAGCAGCAATGATAGCCTCGTCTTTGATACGTACCTTGTGATGGGCTTCATATTTTTCTTTGATACCACGAAGAATAGAAATAGCACTCTCAGTATCAGGCTCTTCCACCATTACTTTTTGAAAACGACGTTCAAGCGCCTTGTCCTTTTCAAAATACTTCTGATACTCATCCAAGGTAGTGGCTCCAATAGCACGAAGCTCCCCACGTGCCAAGGCTGGCTTGAGAATATTAGCAGCATCCATCGCTCCCTCGCCTCCGCCTGCTCCTACAAGAGTATGGATTTCGTCGATGAAAAGGATAATACTTCCATCAGAAGAAGTTACCTCCTTCACTACTGATTTGAGCCGTTCCTCGAACTCCCCTTTGTACTTGGCTCCAGCGATAAGAGCCCCCATATCTAAGGAATAAATGGTCTTATCCTTAAGATTCTCAGGCACATCTCCATTAACGATACGGTGTGCCAATCCTTCGGCAATAGCCGTCTTCCCTACCCCTGGTTCACCTACGAGCATAGGATTATTTTTGGTACGACGAGAGAGAATTTGAAGCACACGGCGAATTTCATCATCTCGCCCGATGACTGGGTCAAGCTTACCACTATGTGCCAACTGAGTAAGGTTTTTAGCGTACTTATTAAGAGAATTATACGTTTCTTCTGCCGAAGCCGAGGTAACACGTTCGCCCTTACGAAGTTCTGCAATTACCTGTTCAAACTGTTTTTCAGTAACTCCTTGTTCTTTTAAGGTTTGACCTACTTGGTTTTTAATTTTAAAAATTGCTAAGAGTAAATGTTCTATAGAAACATATTCATCATTCATTTTCTTAGCAATATTACTAGCCTCCATCAATACCTCCCCAGCTGTACGAGAAAGAGACATCTGTCCGCCTTGTACTTTAGGATAGGAAGCCAAAGCCTTCTCTATGGTTTGATTGAGAGTTGTGGTATTCACCTGCAACTTTTTAAGGATAAAAGGTAGTACATTGTTATCTACCTCTTGAATTCCTTTGAAGATATGCTCCACTTGGATATCTTGTTGCCCAAGACCTTGCGCAAGCTGTTGCGCTCTCTGGATTGCCTCTTGGGACTTAATGGTATAGTTATTAAAATTCATTTTCTTTTAGTTTTAAGGGTTAATAATTATATTTGTCAAATTGTCAATTTAACAGAATATTTTTAATCTAAAAATATAATTAGATTTGATTTTCAATTTGTTGAAATATGCAAAAATGTCAGCTCATACATTCGGTAATAGACATATTATCAGTTTCAGATTTCAATATTATTTAAAAAATTTTTCTTTAATCAAAAAATTGTATCTTTGCTTTTACATTAATCAAATTGCAAAAATGCAAAAACTAATTACTCCTGAAAAATCTCCTATGTTTTATTGTGATCGTTTTGATTACACCCTAAGTGATAACTTAGAACTAAGTGGAGGATATGATGTAAGAGATTATATACCTGAAGAGGAACTACTTAAAATATGCAGACCAGTATTCACTCTGCTTAAGTTAGTTAAAAGTGAGAATTATATGGTAGACTATCTCTATTGGTTTAAGCCAACTGACCTTGATGAAATAGATGAAAAGGTACGTACTGATACCTATGAAGATGCTGACTTTAAGTACTCCATAAAAGCCTATTTCACTCCTAAAGTATGGTGTTTTCATTGCAATCAAGTTGTAGGAAAAGCATTAGCCATTGGAGATCAAATATATCCCTATCACTTTGATATAGGACGTGAAAAAAAAGAACTGACAAGAGCTTTCACTAAAAAATGTCCCATTTGTGGAGGAGGACTTACCCTCTCGGCATTGCATTTCTTTTAAAAATGATTAAGTATATCGGTCTATTTATTAATAACAAAATATAAACGCTATGTTAAAAGATATTTTAAACTTTCGCAGGGCAGTACGCTATTATGCGCCTACGCCCATCAGTGAGGAAAAGGTGCGTGAATGCCTTCAGCTCGCTACATTAGCACCTACTGGTTTCAATATGCAACTGTATGAGTTGTACCAT
>CAJPPS010000128.1 GCA_905372595.1 uncultured Capnocytophaga sp.
TATGAACTATAAGAATAAATTGTCAGGGGGTGTGAAGCCGTACGGGCGTTTTTTTTTGCTAGAAATAAAAAAAATTCTCAGAGGCGAGTCGCCTCCCACACGGGCAATTTTTGCTTTTAGGAATAAAAAATAAATTGTCAGGTGTTTTTCTCAGAAAGCAATTGCTTTTTTGCTTTTTTATCCTTTGCAAAAAATTGATTTACAGTGATTTATATTGTGTAAAGCCAGTACGAAGCCGTACGGGCAATTTTTGCTTTTTATGAACTATAAGAATAAATTGTCAGGGGGTGTGAAGCCGTACGGGCGTTTTTTTCTTTTTGGTGTTATAAGAATAATTACCTGTGCGGGTGTGAAGCCACACGGGCATTTTTCTGCTAGTAAATTGTCAGAGGGTGACCCACCCCCCGTACAGGCAATTTTTTACTAGGAATAAAAAATAAATTCTCAGAGGCGAGTCGCCTCCTTAACAGTCGATAACAAATAATTTGCCTCTTTTTAACCTCCTCTTACCTTGATTTTCCGCCTAGAATGTCGTACCTTTGCACCGTAATTAAAACCTAACTATAACACTTTTTTATTCACTTATGAAACAAGAGGCTCTCTCTATCTTATGGGATATCGCTCAGGCAAACCCCATTACACAAGGCGATAAGACCCTTTTCCCCGCCGTTAGGGAACAAATCGCCGCCATTACACTCCTTGCCAAAATCGCTGAGTGGGACAATGAAGATACTACAGAATTAGAACAAAACAACTTAAATGTAGTTCTTGGAAAAGAACGTGCTGACCTGCTGGCTTTTACCCAGTTCACTTTCCCTAGTTTTGCCCCTGCTGGATTTCATCAGTATTACTACCGCACCCTGACGGATTTTGCCTTAGGGCGTATCCAGAAGCTGATGATATGTATGCCCCCTCAGCACGGCAAGAGTGAGGGCGCCACCCGTAGGCTCCCCGCCTTTCTCCTAGGGCTCAACCCTCACAAGCGCGTGGCTATCGTCAGCTACTCCGCTGCCAAAGCGCGTAAGTTCAACCGAGAACTCCAGAGGGTAATCTCCTCCACTGAGTACCACCAGCTATTCCCCAACACCCGCCTAGCACACGAAGCCCCTACCCCTAAGGGCTCTTGGGTACGCAATGCCGACGAATGTGAGTGTGTAGGCTTCTCAGGAGGGTTCAAGACCCTTGGCGTAGGAGGCGCCCTCACTGGCGAACCCGTGGATATCCTCATTATGGACGACCTCTATAAGGACGCCAAAAGCGCTTGGTCGCCCACCATACGCGAACGCATTTCTGATTGGTACGAGACCGTCGCTCATACCCGATTGCATAACCTCAGCCAGCAACTCCTTGTAATGACACGATGGCACCCCGACGACCTTGCCGGAAAGCTCCTCGACCAAGAAGGTACCTATCACCCCGAGAACAACCCTCAAGGGTGGCACCTCATTACCTTCCCTGCCATCAAGATAGGAGCCCCCTCTGCTACCGACCCCAGAGCCGAAGGAGAACCCCTATGGCCTGAAAAACACGCCCTACAGAAGCTCCTCGCCTCTCGTAAGCGCAACCCTCAGGTATTCGAATCCCTCTATCAGCAAGACCCTAAGCCTCAAGAAGGACTGATGTATGAGCCTTTCACTGAGTACAACCCTCAAGAGAAGCTACCCAAAGGCACTAGAAAAGCCTATATAGATACCGCCGATACGGGTGCTGATTACCTATGTGCTATATGCTATATAGAAGCCGACGATGCGAACTACGTCCTCGACGTACTCTATACACAGAAGCCTATGGAACAGACCGAAACTGCCGTCGCTGCCCTACTGAAAAAACACCTCATTACCCACTGCCTTGTAGAGAGTAATAATGGCGGACGTAGTTTTGCCCGCAACCTCGAGCGTATCTGCCTAGAGATGGGACACACCACCATCCGCGTGGAAACCTTCTACCAGCGCGCCCATAAGGCTACCCGCATCTTCACCTACGCCGCTTCTGCCCCCTTACTCATACAGATGCCCATAGGATGGAAAGAACGCTTTGCCGACTTCGCCCGTGACCTCACCGGATACCTACGCACCGGCAAAAACCCTCACGACGACGCCCCTGACGCCCTCACTGGAACCCTAGAAGCCAGAAATCCCCGCAAGTCCAACGCCTCCGATATCGCCACCCTCTTCGGCAGAACCCTCTAAAAAAAACCCCTATGAATGATTTTGTTGCCCAACTCAAGAGCGGACGTTCCCTCCCGCTCCCTGACCTCGACTCCGCTCGCAAAGCCCTTGACCTGAAAGCTCACAAGGTGCTTAACCCCGCCATCCGAAGGGATAAGCACGTAAGCGAACAGATTGACGGGGTAACCACCACCCGTATAGAACCCGTAGCTCGCATCGCCTTGCCACTGCAAGAGCTCATCATAGGGCGCGCTGTAGCTTTCCTATTCGGAAACCCCGTAGCCTACCTCGCCAACCCCAAAGACCCTCAAGAACAGCAGGTATTCAAGCACCTAAAGCATATCCTCTTACAGGCAAAAACAGATTCCCTCAACCGACGTATCGCTCGCAACGTGATGAGCTATGGAGAGTGTGCGGAACTATGGTATCCTGTACCCCTGAATAGGCACTCTTCTAGAGGAGAAAATACTACCCTATTTACGCTTAAGTGTACCCTACTATCCCCCGCATTAGGAGATACCCTATATCCTTACTATAACGAGGTAGGCGATATGGTAGCCTTCTCCAGAGAATACAAAAGGGTAGGCGCTCCTGACACCTACTACTTCGAGACCTATACCGCACATCTGCATTACCTTTTCAAGCAGGTCAATGGGCAGTATATCCCCGTAGAGGGATACCCTAAGGCAAACCCTATCGGAAAAATTCCCGTCATCTATGCTTGCCAAGAGGGACACGAGACCAAGGGAGTAGATGGACTTATCGAACGGCTCGAACACCTGCTATCCAACTTCGCCGATACCAATGACTACCACGCCAGCCCGAAAATATTCGTCAAGGGTACCATCCACGGCTGGAGCCAGAAGGGCGAATCGGGCGCTGTCATCGAGGGGGACAAGGAATCTTCTATGGAGTACGTCTCTTGGCACAATGCCCCTGAGTCGGTCTCCCTAGAGATTGACACCCTGCTAAGGCTCATCTATACCCTTACCCAGACTCCTGACATCTCCTTTGAGAGCGTCCGCAGGGTAGGGGGCATCTCTGGCGTAGCCCTCAAGCTCCTTTTTATGGACGCCCACCTGAAGGTACAGTACAAGCGTGAGATATTCGACGAGTACCTCGCCAGGCGTATCAACGTCCTCAAAGCCTATATCGCTCAGCTACACCTACCCCTTAAGGATGCCTGCGACTCCCTAGAGGTACAGCCCGAGATTACCCCCTATAGCCTCAATAGCGAGGACGAACAGCTGGACTACTGGCTCAAAGCCTGCGGTGGCAAGCCCCTGATATCACACCAAGAAGCTATCGCACGCGCTGGCATCGCTCAAGAACCCCTAGGGGTGAGTCACCCCTGACAATTTATTTTTCTTCTAAAAAAGCAAAAACCGCCCGTGTGGCTTCACACCCGCACAGGTAATTATTCTTATCACCCCAAAAAGAGGCGACTCGCCTCTGAGAATTATTTTTTAGCCTTTTAAAAAGAAAAAATTGCCCGTGTGGGAGGCGACTCTCCTCTGAGAATTTATTCTTAACCTCAAAAAGCAAAAACTGTCTGTGCGACTCGCACTGGCTTCACACTCTTATCACCCCAAAAAGAAAAAAAACGCCCGTGCGGCTTCGCACCCTTTATTTAATCTTTAATAGCAAAACAATGTCTTTTATCACTGCACTCATTCTTTTCTTCAGTTTTGAACAGCCCATCTCGTGGCGCGATAGGCTCCATTACCTCTGGCAACTCCTCTGGCAGAGCACCCCCCTGATTGTCCTCTATAAGTACCTATGCGCGTGGCACGAACACCACCAGAGCTTCCTAGGTGCCCTCCTGTGTGTATGCCTCCTCCAGATGTGCGTAGGGGCTATCTACCACCTCCGCAGAGGCTCTTTCCAGATAGACCGTTTCTTGATGAAGAATTCCCTGATGCTCCTACAGATAGGCGCCGTATACCTCCTTCTCGCCTCCTTGGAAGTACCTCTGGGTGATTCCCTCGTCACTGAGGTCTTCGAGAGCTCCCTACAGGCAATGACCCTATTGTATCCCGTGAGCAAAGCCGTCAAGCATATCTTTATTCTATCCAAAGGAAAATACCCGCCACAGTGGATTATCGCTGCTCTTTATCAATATGAAAAAAATGGCAAACTCAAAGATTTCTTCCAGAAGTTTAACTAATACACTCCCTATATGATTTATTACCTCAACCATACCCCTATAGCCTCCTTAGGCATCTATATCACCCAAGTAACCGGACTATATGACCTCTCCTCCTCCAATGCGCCCCCTATCACCCTCAAGGGGTACCTACACCTCCCTTCCCAAGCGGAGGCCGACGAGCAGCTATCCCTCCTAATCGCACTGCTGAGCAACAAGGAACCTATCACCCTCAAGATGATAGACCCCTCACATAAGGAAAGCTCCTTCCTTGTCAAGTGCCTTCAGCACTCCCTACAACCCCCTATCACTACCCAGCCCCACTATCTGGCTCCCCTGACCCTTACGTTCAAAAAAATTACCCCACACCTCTCGGCGTAGGGCAATTAGTAAAAAAATTTTAATCGATGAGATTTCCAACAGCTTGGT
>CAJPPS010000129.1 GCA_905372595.1 uncultured Capnocytophaga sp.
GGTTACCTCTCCTTCGCCTTTGCAGGTCTCACAACGTCCCCCTTCGATATTGAAAGAAAAATGTTTGGCCGTATAGCCACGCATCTTGGCAAGTTTCTGGGAGGCAAAGAGTTGGCGAATATCATCGTAAGCCTTGATATAGGTTACAGGATTGGAACGGGTAGACTTGCCTATGGGGTTTTGGTCTACGAACTCTACACGTTTAATATGGGAGAACTTCCCATCCATACTGCTATATTCGCCTACTTGATCTGTAGGCTGGTCGAGCTTGCGCAAAAGGGCAGGGTAGAGGATATGCTTCACCAAGGTACTCTTCCCACTGCCTGATACACCGGTTACTACGGTGAGCATATCCAAGGGGAAGGTAACATCTATATTCTTTAGGTTATTGGCACGGGCACCTTTGATTTCGATAAAGTGCTTGGAGGCACGAGCTTTCTTAGGCATTTCTATGGTACGCCTACCGCTGAGGTATTCCCCCGTGAGGGTAGGAGCCTTGAGGAGTTCCTCATAGGTACCGGTGGCAACTACTTCTCCACCAAGAGTACCTGCTTCGGGTCCTATATCTATGATGTAGTCAGCAGCTTTCATAATATCCTCATTGTGCTCCACGACGATGACGGTGTTGCCCAAGTCTCTAAGTGATTTAAGGACGTGGATAAGGCGTTCGGTATCTTTGGGATGTAACCCAATACTAGGCTCATCCAAGATATACATAGAGCCCACCAAACTGCTTCCCAAGGAGGTAGCCAAATTGATACGCTGACTCTCTCCCCCCGATAGGCTATTGGACTTTCGGTTGAGGGTGAGGTAACCCAAACCAACGTCCAACAGGTAGTGCAGGCGGTTGTGTATCTCCCTTAGGAGGCGCTCGGCAACCTTCTGTTCGTAAGGCTTAAGGGTAAGATGGTCGAAGAAAACCACCAAGTCGGAGATTGGCATAGAGACCAAGTCGGAAATGGACTGACCTCCTATGCGCACATAATTGGCTTCGGGGCGGAGTCGCTTTCCTTTGCAGGCGTAACAGGTAGTCTTGCCTCGATAGCGTGCCAACATCACTCGGTTTTGTATCTTATAGTTCTTTTCCTCCAACTCTTTAAAAAAGGCGGTAAGCCCTGTAAAGTACTCATTGCCGTCCCAGATAAGCTGCTTTTGTGCTTCGGTGAGCTCATACCAAGGGCGGTGGATAGGGAAATCAAACTTGTAGGCGTTGTTCACTAACTGATCTCTGAACCAAGACATCGTCTCCCCGCGCCAAGGATAAATAGCGTTATCATATACTGAAAGGGAGGTATTGGGTACAATGAGAGTTTCATCAAGTCCTATAGTATCGCCATAGCCTTCACATACAGGGCAAGCCCCATAAGGGTTATTGAAGCTAAAGAGATGCACATTAGGCTCTAAGAAGGTAATCCCATCTGCCTCAAACTGGTTGGAGAAGTGATGTTCCTCTCCTGTGGTTAAGTCCTCCACAAAGCATACACCTTTCCCTTCGAAGAATGCCGTGCTTACCGAATCGGCTAAGCGCTGGGCGGTTTCTTCTTCGTGATCCACCACAATACGCTCTACTACTAAAGAAAAATCACCTTTAACCTCCTTGAAATTCAAATCACTCAGGCGCTCTACTTTCCCTTGGTACTTGATACGGGCATATCCCTGCTCCTCTAATAGGCGAAGAGTCTGCTCGCAAGTACGTCCAGCGCTGGGAACGATAGGGGAGAGCAGTAAGAGTTTGTGTTCGTTGGGGAAGGAAAGGATAAAGTCCACTACATCGGAGACAGTATCTTTCTTGACCTCTCTACCTGAAACGGGTGAAAAGGTATGTCCCACCCGAGCAAAGAGTAGCTTTAGGTAGTCATACACTTCGGTGGAGGTACCCACCGTAGAACGAGGGTTACTGGTATTGACCTTCTGTTCGATGGCAATAGCAGGGGAGATGTTCTCAATAAAATCTACCTTAGGCTTGTCCAACCTACCCAAGAACTGGCGAGCGTAGGAGGAAAGGCTCTCTACATAACGACGTTGTCCCTCTGCATAGAGGGTATCGAAGGCTAAGGTAGATTTCCCAGAACCTGAAAGCCCTGTAACCACCACTAATTTCCCTTTGGGGATAGCCACGCTGATATCCTTAAGGTTATGCAGTTTAGCTCCTTTGATAAGGATTTGTTCTTCTTTCATAGCATTTTCACAATGGGTGCAAAGATACTTATTTTTTGAGTTTTCTGCAATAAATAAAATGCGCAATAGAACTATTGCGCATTTTTGAAAGTCATATGAAATTTAAAGTATTAATTAAGAGAAAGAGTCAGTCCCATAAAATAAGTACGAGGGTGTTGTGGACCATAGATATAATCTGCATCACGGTTTTTACCTTGATCAAAATCCTTCTGATATTGATTAAATAAGTTTTTTACTCCTGTGAAAAGTTCTAATTTGTAGTTGTCTTTTAGAGAAAATGTGTAGGCAACTCTAATATTTTGTTCATAAAAATTAGGGGATTTTACAATGATTTGTTCTCCTGAATCAGCATTAATTACGTGAGGCACATACATTTTTCCTGTGAAGACTCCATTATAGCTAAGTTTTAGTGCAGAAATAGGAGAATAAGAAAGGGTTGTATAACCATATAGGTCGGGAGAACGCATTACACGGTCAGAACTTACTCTCTTGGGGTCAGAAGGATCTTCGTTTTCCCAAAGAGTTTGTTCCTCTGTAAATTGAGATTGTTGGTAGGTAATTCCTGATTGCCATACCCATTGATTACCAAAAGCGAAATTGGCTTCTAGATTAGCTCCTATAATAGCGAGCTGATCTTTAGCATTTGTTTTAAGTTTATGTTTTATATTTCCTATATCTGTTAAGTCCTGATTAATAAAACGGTCATTAATACGTGTATAAAAACCTTCTAAGATGAGGTTTGCTTGTGTATTTCCTTCTCTTTTGGTATAGTTCAGAGAAGCCGTAAAGCTATTGGAAGTTTCGCTAGTAAGATTTCTATCCAATTCCACAAAGATAGGATTTCCATCTAATACTTCTGTATGGAGATCTTCATCGAAGGCTTGTGGAGCTCTGTATCCTTGAGCAAAAGAACCTCGTAATTTCATTGTTTTGCTAAGGTTATACATAGCGGTAAGGCGAGGAACAAACTTTGAAATTTGCTTGTTAGAATCTTTATTTACTCCGTTGAAGAGATAATATCCTTTGATATCTACATAATCGTAACGGCTTCCTCCCAAAAGAGTGAGTTTCTCAATAGGGTTCCACTCTACTTGTAAGTAGTTACCATAAGTACGTACTGTTTGGTCTACAGAACGATTTTGTCCTACGTATTCATCGTTTACTTTATCATATTTGTACTCAGTTCCTAAGGATAGATTCAGTGCAGGTGAAAAAGTATAAGAATATTGAGCTCCTCCTACTCCTACTAGTTCTCTGGTATGCCCATACTTAGCCAAGGCACTGAAATATTTTTCTTTATCTTCATTAGATAGAATATCAAAATCCTCTTTGGAATTAATAGCTTCTCCTAAGCCTCCTCCATAGTAACCATCTCTATCAGTATATTGAGCAGAAGTATATAGGGCAAACTTATGAGCAAGGTCGCTGGATAGGCGTTCAAAGGATAAATCCCCAGCTACAATACGATGGCGTAGTTGTTCGGTAATGTCGGATTCGTGAGGGAGAAGGTCAAATTTGTTTCCTCCTCTTCGAAACTCATTGATACTATTAAGGTTCAGCTTAATTTTGCTATTTTCCATAGGATTCCAGAAGGCATCGGCACCAAAGGTAGTATTCTGTAGCTTAGTGATTTCGGAATAAGCGTCACCATTGGCATCATAAGGTTTTCTGTTACGTTGGTAAGCAAAAAGAGTTACTCCTTTGTCGAAATCTTCTGAAACTACTGATGTATTAGCAAAAAGTGTATTATCAGGGGTGCCATCTTTGAGTAAAGAAAGATTGTTTCCTATAGAAAAAGAATTCCTAGTAGGGTCTTTGGTAAGGATATTTACAGTTCCTCCAATAGCATTTCCTCCATAAAGAACAGACCCCGCTCCACGAACTACCTCTACGCGGTCAATCATATTAGCAGGAATCATCTCTAATCCATATACGCCTGCTAAGGAAGAGAATATAGGACGCCCATTTACAAGAATCTGTGAATAAGAACCTTCTAATCCGTTGATACGTAATTGATTGAATCCACAGTTTTGGCAATTGGTTTCTGTACGTAATCCAGGAGTAAAATTGAGTCCTTCGGCAAGACTTAGGGACTGAGTAGTTTCAAATATATGTCCTGTAACTTTACTAACCACAACAGGAGATTTGTATTGAGGAATGATATTTCGGGTAGCTGTAACCACCACTTGATCTATTTCCAATAAATCCTTCTGCATAGAGAAGTTTTGGATAATTTCTCCTGAGCTGGGGATAGTAATTTTTTGATTAATCGTTTTGAATCCTATAGAAGATAGGGTCAATTGATATTCTCCAGCTGAGATTTTGAGAAGATATTCTCCAGAGGCTTTAGTTGAGGTTCCTTTGACTTCATTTCCTTTTCGGAGAACAACATCTGCTCCAAAAAGAGGCTTTCCCTCACTAGTAATTTTTCCTTTGAAAGTAGCTTCCTGTGCTAATGAAAGCAATGGAAATAAAGCACTTACAATACAAAAAAGTGTAATTTTCATACTAAAAATATT
>CAJPPS010000130.1 GCA_905372595.1 uncultured Capnocytophaga sp.
AATCGTTTAATTGTTGTTTTCATGAGTTTTTGTTATTTTACCGATGCAAAGATATAAAAAAGTTGTTTTAAGAGGAAGAAAAATAAGATAAAAACATCTTTTATGTAAAAATAAAGCAAAAGGAGAGGATAAGATTCTAAGAAATCTTGATAAAAAGGTATGTTTTTAACAAGAAAGAAGAGTTTTTTTTAAGTTTTCCATAATAAGGATGAGAAAGTGGTGAATCGCAAAAAAACGGTCAAAAAAGTGGGTTATATGAGAAAAAAAACGTAACTTAGCACCACTTTTCAGATAAATAAAAACATTTATATATGAAGGAGTTTAGAATAGAATCCGACCTCTTAGGAGAACTACAAGTTCCCAAAGATGCTTACTATGGTGTACAAACCCAACGTGCCATAGAGAACTTTCACATTTCAGGAAATAAGATGAGTGATTATCCTGAGTTCATCCGGGCTTTCGCTTTTGTAAAATTAGCAGCTGCTCAAGCCAATGCTGCTTTAGGGGTACTTCCTAAAGAAATAGGAGTTGCAATAGAAAAAGCCAGCCAAGAAGTGATAGACGGAAAGTTCCACGACCAATTCCCTGTAGATATGTTCCAAGGAGGTGCAGGTACCTCTGTAAATATGAATTCCAATGAGGTAATTGCTAACCGTGCTTTGGAAATTCTAGGATATGAAAAAGGAGACTATGTACATTGTTATCCTAATGACCACGTGAATTGCTCTCAGTCTACCAATGACTCTTATCCAACAGCCATTAAGCTAGCGTTATTCAATATGAATAAAACATTGGTAAAACACGTAAAAGAGCTTGCAAAGGCTTTCCGTGCCAAAGGACAGGAGTTTGCCAATGTAATTAAGATGGGACGTACGCAATTACAAGATGCTGTTCCGATGACTCTCGGGCAGGAATTTGAAGCTTATGCAGTGAGCCTTGAAGCAGAGATTGCTACACTTGAGAAAACTGCCAAATCATTATTAGAAATTAATATGGGAGGTACCGCTATAGGTACAGGACTTAATGCCCCTCACGGTTATGCAAAGCTATGTACAGAGAACTTAGCTAAAGCCACTGGAGAGGCATTTGTACTTTCTCACGACTTGGTGGAAGCTACTCCTGATACTAGTTCTTATGTGTTCTACTCTTCAGGATTGAAAAAATTTGCTGTAAAACTTTCTAAGATATGTAATGACTTACGTTTATTAGCTTCAGGACCTCGTGCAGGATTGAGCGAAATCAACTTACCTCCTATGCAACCAGGGTCATCTATTATGCCTGGAAAGGTGAATCCTGTAATTCCAGAAGTAGTGAACCAAGTGTGCTTTAAGGTAATTGGAAATGACCTTACCGTTACTTTCGCAGCCGAAGCAGGCCAATTGGAGCTTAACGTAATGGAACCAGTTATCTGTCAGTCTATTATGGAATCTATCGTATTCTTACAGAATTCAGTAGATACCCTTAAGGATAAGTGTATAGTAGGTATTACAGCTAATCGTGAAGTATGCCTTAATATGGTGAAAAATAGTATAGGTATTGTAACAGCCCTTAATCCTTACATAGGTTATAAAAATAGTACTAAAATTGCGAAAGAAGCCCTACAGACAGGGAAAGCTGTATATGACTTAGTTCTTGATCACGGATTACTCTCTAAAGAAAAACTAGATGAAATCCTTGATCCTAAGAATATGATTGTGGCTAAATAAGCAGCTGAATACTTGTATCATAATATTTTTTAGAAAGCTCTCCTATTTTGGAGAGCTTTTTTTAGTTTGAATATGTTCATTATGAGTAAAAAAAAAATAGATAACAGATTCTGTTATCTATTCTTTTAGTTAATTTTGAAGAACTACCATATTTTGATACGATCTTCAGGTTTTTTATAGAGCTTATCACCTTCTTTCACATCAAACGCCTTATACCAGCTATCTACATTGGTTAGTGGTGCAAAAGCACGGAAATAGCCAGGAGTATGAGGGTCTGTCTTCACCTGGTTAGTCATATAAGCATCGGTGGAGAGGGTACGCCATACAGTTGCCCAAGAGATAAAGAAGCGTTGTTCTTGGGTAAAGTTACTGATTTTTTCTATCTTTCCGTGGTCATTTAGGTACATTTGTAAGGCATCATAAGCAATGTTCACGCCACCTAGGTCAGCGATATTCTCTCCATTGGTGAAGATACCATTAACAAAGATTCCTTTTACAGGTTCATACTGGTCAAATTGCTTAGCAAGAGCCGCAGTAACTTTTTCAAAGTTTTCTTTATCAGCAGGAGTCCACCAGTTTTGAAGGTTTCCTTCAGCATCGAACTCAGCACCACTGTCATCAAATCCGTGTGTAATCTCGTGACCAATTACAGCGCCTATACCTCCAAAATTCACAGCAGGATCAGCTTCAAAGTTGAAGAATGGAGGCTGTAGGATAGCTGCAGGGAATACGATCTCATTATAGAGTGGATTGTAATATGCATTAACCGTTTGAGGAGTCATCCCCCATTTGCTCTTATCTACAGGTTTGCCTACTTCCTCTTCTAAGCTTTTCTGGTAAGCCCATCTGGCTACCTCACGTAAGTTTTCAAAGAGAGAAGCTTGCCCATTAAGCTGGAGCTTACTATAGTCCTCCCATTTATCAGGATAACCTACTTTTACCTTGAAAGTGCTAAGCTTATGAAGAGCTTTTTCTTTAGTATCTGCACTCATCCAAGTTACATTCTTAATATGTTCAGCAAAGCTCTTATTAAGGTATCCTACAAGGGTTACCATTTCTTCCTTAGCTTTGGCAGGGAAATATTTTTCTACATATAGTTTTCCGAAAGCTTCTCCTACAACCCCATTGATGAGGGAAAGAGCACGCTTGTTCATAGGGCGTTGCTCCTGTTGTCCTCTGAGGTATTTGCTATAAAAATCAAAAGAGAGCTCGTCTAGAGTGGCATCTAAGTTGGTAGCATTATTGGCAACAAGCTGGTAGCGAAGGTAATCCTTTATTAAGGGTAAGTTCTTTTCATTGAGAAACTTATCATATTCTTTGTATAAACGAATTTCACTAACCACCACCTTATCGGTATTTACCCCTACTTTCTTGAGGTAAGCGGGGAGATTAAGGTTTTTCACGAGCTTGGAGAGTTCCTCCATTGTCTGAGGGTTATAGCTACGATTTGGGTCGCGATCTTCCTCATTGGTAAGCATCAGTTTGGCGAGGTCTTTCTCAAAAGCGACCTGTTGAGCAGCTTTCTCGGCAGCCTTTGGCTCTCCTAAGAGCTTAAAGATATCCGTTACAAAAGTCTGGTACTTAGTGATAGCCTCTGTATTGCTATCACTTTCTTTTTGGTAATAATCTCTTCCGAGTCCGAGCCCAAAATTACCCAGATAGATAGTATTCTGGTTAGAATCCTTCATATCAGCATATACGCCCCAGCCACAGATAGGGTTTTCTCCTAGAGGGGTTGCCTCTTCTAGGTAAGCCTGTAGGTCAGAGAGGTTTTGTATTGCTTGAATTTTCTTAAGGGTAGGTTCTAGAGGGGTAAGTCCTGCTTTGTTACGAGCATCCATATCCATATAATTCTTGTAGAGAATTTGTATTTTCTCACCTTCACTTCCTACTGGATATTGTTCCTTTAGGAGGTTATCAAGAATGGTCAGGCACTGCTCGTCAGTTTCTTCCCGAAGCATATAGAAAGTACCCCAAGAAGGCTTATCGGCAGGGATTTTGTTAGTCTTCATCCATCCTCCATTGACGAAGTTATAAAAATCATCTTGAGGACGTACAGAGGAGTCCATAGCAGAAAGGTCTAAGCCTTTGTCAGTTGTTTCTTCTTTCATACTGTCTTTTTTAGTAGAATTGCCACAAGCCACCATAAGAGCTAGGCAAGCACAGAAGGGAATTTTGTTCATATTTTTTAGGAATTGATGAATTATTCAATATTTTATTAGCGTTACTTAATAGAGAAAGTCAGTCCTTTGTGTTCTCCTAAGCCATAATAGTGCTTAAAGTTATAGATGAGAGGCTCCCATTTGAGAGGATTTATCTTATTTCCTTCTATCACCAAGTCATCTTCAGCGTGTACTTGTACAAATTCAAGTTCTACTAAGGCATAGGTATCGCGATCAATGATATTTATTACCTTAGCTTCGGCCTGTATGGGACACTGGGCTATACGAGGAGGGCGTACCTTTTCAGAGGCTAATTGGGTAAAACCTCCTAGTGTAAATTTATCCTCAGTATGGGTGTATTTACTAGCTTTCTGAGGAGGGACGGGGTTCTTGGCGGTATAAGGAGCAATCGCCTCCACTTGTTGCCACATCTGGGCAGTAGGGAGGTTGAAAACAGCCTCAGGAGTACTCTTAACATTATCATACACCTGATTGAGCTTGACCAAGGCGATGACGGCATTTGTTCCCAGAGTAAAAGTACAGGAGATAGGAGTGATATCTGCCTTTCCTTTCTCGTCAAGAGTAGTAAGTAATACTACAGGGAACCCATAGTAGAACATATTAGGTAGAAATGATTTCATAATACTTTATGATTTAGAATAATAAGGCAAAGATACAAAAAATAATGATTGGGAATAAGTTATTATTTGTTAATTCT
>CAJPPS010000131.1 GCA_905372595.1 uncultured Capnocytophaga sp.
AGAACAAATATCAGTATTTTTGTTAGCTTAATAGAAAGAGAGAAACACTTATGATATTATCAGAGAAGAATACTCAATTAATAATCCTTGATATACAAGGAAAGCTCTCCCAGATTGTATATGAATCGGAAAAAATATTACAGAATAGCCAAGTCCTAGTTCAGGGTTGCCAAAAGATAGGAATTCCCATTATCTGGCTAGAACAAGTTCCTGAAAAATTGGGATATACACATCCAAGCATAGCGGAACTTCTCACAGAAATCTATCCTATTGCTAAAAGTACATTTTCTGCCTATGGGAATGAGGCTTTTCGCTTACAACTCCAAGGAAATCAGAGAAAGCAAGTACTACTAATAGGTGTTGAAACACATATATGTATTTATCAGACGGCGGTAGATTTGCTCCTACAAGGGTATGAAGTCTTTGTGATAGCAGATGCCGTTTCTTCACGAACAGAAAGTAATAAAACAATTGGGCTTATGATGTTACAGAATGAAGGAGTTAAGCTCCTAAGTACGGAAGCAGCTCTTTTTGCTTTATTACAATCTGCGGAACATCCTCATTTTAAGGAAATTGCTAAGTTAGTAAAATAAAAAATAATAGTTTTACCAATGTAATTTTATCATAAATTCGTGTATATTGCGTACACTTGCTGATACATTGGGCTGTAAGGTGGTTTCAAATCCGTAACCTACTGATAAGTAGAATTTTGGAATATTCAATAGTATATAACCATTTATAGTTTGAGAAGTTTTGTAACTAACCCCTCCTTCTACAATATCTTTATATAGAATAGAAGCTGTTGCACTTAGCTGATACTGAATATCTTTAGAAACATAAAAAAGGAAAGAAGGTTTTACAATGAAATCCCCAGAGATAGGGAGATAATACCCTCCCAGTCCATAGAATACCATTTTTTCTGATACAGTAGTAACCCTTTCCTCAGTAATTCTTGTTTTATCAGAGGAAAGAAGATTAGGTACAGAAGCTCCTAAGTAGAACTCAGGTCGTTTGTAATAGATACCTACTCCCACATTAGGCTGGAATTTTCCAGAAATTCCCTGCAAATAAGGGTCGTAACCTTGATTATAGGTCTTAAAGCGTGTTCCATCAAGGTTGTATAAAGTTCCTCCTCCTTTAAGCCCTAGATAAATGTTAGAAACATCTGTAATAGGAAGCGAATAGGAAAAATCTGCAAAGAAGGCAGTTTGTCGTTGTATGAATATCTTGTCACTTACTACGGAAGCTCCTAGCCCTATGCGGTCGGTTATTGAGTGTGTTGTGCTAAGGGTTTGTATCTGAGGGCTATCATTATTAGCCGATTGTAACCACTGATTACGAAGGCTGATAGAAATATTATGCCCACTTTCTGTCCCTACAGCAGCAGGGTTATTTAGATTTTGTAATTCATTATAGAAAACAGAATGAGTTGTTACTTGAGCTTGTAGGTTACTTCCGTAGAAAGCTGTTATGATTGAAAATAATAAGATTTTATGCGTATTCTTCATTTTTTAATAATTAATATATAACCATCCTTCTTTGATTTCTTTGGTTTGAACAATGGTAAGTTTATAATAATAGAATCCTTGAGGTACTTTTTGACCATCTTTTCCTATACCTTTCCATTGGTTTTTATACCCTCTTGCTTCATAAATAAGTTGTCCTTCGTGAGTAAATACTTGTAATGTGTTCTGAGGGTATAGGCTTATTCTTTGTATATAAAAACTATCATTGATACCATCACCATTGGGAGTAAAGGCATTAGGGATAAGTACTGTATCAAATTCGTTATCTTTTTCATTATCAATACCATCACCATCGGAATCACTATCACACACATCACCTATACCATCTTTGTCAGTATCTTTTTGGTCAGCATTGGCGGTAGTAGGGCAATTGTCTTTGTCGTTAGGAATTCCATCTCCATCCATATCATTATCACACACATCACCTATGCCATCCATATCTAGGTCAGCCTGATCAGGATTTGCAGTATATGGACAATTATCTTGGCTATTGGCAACGCCATCATTATCTATATCATCATCACAAGCATCGCCTATGCCATCACCATCTGTATCTGTTTGATCGGGGTTGGACACTTTAGGGCAATTATCTCTTTCGTTAGGGATTCCGTCTCCATCCATATCATCATCACAGGCGTCGCCTATACCATCTCCATCAATATCAGATTGATCTGGATTAGGAGTATCAGGGCAGTTATCTCTTTCATCTAGTATTCTGTCATTATCTCTATCACCACTACAGATATCACCAATTCCGTCTCCATCGGTGTCTTTTTGGTCAGGATTGTACTTATCAGGACAGTTATCTCTATCATTTGGGATTCCATCTCCATCCTTGTCCTCATCACAGCTATCTCCTTGTCCGTCATTATCAGTATCTTTTTGGTCAGCATTGGCTATATTAGGGCAATTATCATAGGAGTTAGCAACTCCATCCCCATCCAAATCATCATCACAAATATCTCCAATTCCATCATTATCAGTATCTTTTTGGTCTGGGTTAGGTGTTTCTATACAATTGTCTTCACTATCCACAATACCATCTCCATCCATATCGCCATCTTCTTGGACTGTAATCAGTCCCTGATTTACAGCTAGGAAAATATTTTCATCAGCCTTAATCATAAACCGTCCTTCTGAGGTAGTTAGTGAAGCTGAAGGAGTGAAAGTATAACTTCCATTATTAGGAATTCCTTCTGCAATTATTGTTGGGAAAGAAACACCATCATTTTTGGAAAAATAAATAGTAACTTTTTGTGTATTAACGCTATTTTTATCAGTATCAGCTACATCCCAAGTGATAGTATGAGGCTTATTAATAAACCAATATGATTTCTTTTTGTCAGAGGTAACTTTAAAGGGACCAGCATCAGAGGCTACATTTACCTCTATAAGAGCATAGCTCGTATTGCCAGTAACCTCATCATTTTCTCTGTTGTTACGTTCTCCTACTTTCTTATCCATTACTACAAATGCCCAAGTAAGTTTTCTTTTTACATTGGAAACTGTCTCCCATACACTTCTACGGTTAGGATTTCTTTCGGTAAGAGTTCCTTGTAAGATACGTGACATACGTGGAATATATCGTTCAGAAGATTCACTAGGAGGAACAGAACGAGTCATAGGTCCTCTTGGGATGTTGGGAGAGAAGCGGTCATAAGTGATAGAACCTAAGTTGTCTTCTTGTTCCCAAGTATAGTAAAGCCTATCTCCATCAGGGTCAGTAGCAGTTCCTTTAAGTACATAAGCGGTTCCTTTGGGGATAGTGTAATTGTGTAATTCTCCTATCTCAGGAGGGGAATTGGTAATGGTTTCTAGGGTAGGACAACTTTGTTTTTTTATATAATCTACGATTTGTTTTACACTAATATGATTAAAATAGGGGTCTGTACGGGATTGTACGTCATTATTCCCTGTAATTCCGGCATATCCCATAATAGTAGAACCACTTCCGGGTTCTATTTGTACTCCATATCCTTCATTTTGGAGATTGTGAGTATGATTAGCTCCCATTTGGTGTCCCAATTCGTGACAGAAAAAGTCAATATCAAACCTATCTAAGTCCGAAGAACTGAGATTCCCAGCAGAGAATCCTTTTCCTTTGTTGGCATCATCACATACACAACCTATACAGCCAGCATTTCCATTTGCATTGGTAGTGTTATGGAACAGATGTCCCACATCATAGTTGGCAGAGCCTACTCGGTCATCTAGGAATTTTTGTAATACAGACCCTGTCCAATTTTGGTTAATGTAACTAGTAAGATTATCATCACTTCTATTTTCAATAATAGTTTCTTCTCCGCTTACAAGCCTGAATTGGATAGACATTTGAGAACGATAAACTTGGTTGGCTCTCTGGATAGTGGAGACTATTTGGGCTAATGTATTTGCTTTACTACCAAAGAATTGAGTAAAGCTACTAGTAGTAGCCACTGCAATACGGATAGTACGAAGACTATTTTCACTTTGATAGTCATTACGTAGCATACTACTTTCTCTTTTTGTTCGTTTATTTGTTTGAGGAGAGGCTTTTGTACCACAATCAAAAACTGTAGTTTCTATTTCTTCAGTACGTTGGTAAGCTTTATGTTTCTTTCCTTTTTTGTCAATAGGTTGAACAAAAGCATACTTAAGGTCTTCTTCAAATACTACAGAAAGCCCAGCTGGAGACCAAGTGAAGCTTACTGATTTGGAAGGATTTTCTAAGGAGTAACCAGAATAAGTTTCTATTTGAGGATATCTTTGAGCTAATTCGTCAGAGAGAATAGCTGTTTTTTTAACTTTGTAACTAGTAATTGTTTCTCCATCAGGAAGTTCTATGATTGAATAATTATTTCTGGAGCGAGAAGAATTCTGGTGTAAAGCTCTTGAAAAAGCCTGCTTGTCCAGAGTGTAGTATTTGTAGGTTTTATCTGTAGAAATTTGTCTTTTTGTATTATCTTCTTTCCAGTAGGATTGTGCATATAAGTTTCCTAAGAAGAGAAATAATGTTAATGATAAGAATAATTTAGACATTACTGTATCTTTTATTTAGACTGTATATTGA
>CAJPPS010000132.1 GCA_905372595.1 uncultured Capnocytophaga sp.
TATTATCTATAGACTCTATAAGTTCCTTATAGCCATCCGCTATATCGAACTCAGTTCCAATAGCATCAAAGATAGCATCCTGAGTAAGTACCCATTGAGGTATTTCATCAGGGATTTTGCCCGCATTACTATCAAAATAATCATCTCGCCACTGAGGACTATCATAGTAGGCTACCAAAGCCTCAAAATCAGGCTGTAAAGCCTTCCACTCTTCGAGAAGCGCTTCAGCTTTCGTAAGAGTCTGTTCTACTTGGCTGAGTATCTCTCCCATACGGCGAATATTATCATATCGCTCTTCATTAGTCATATTCGAAATTTCAACAATTAACTAATTATCAATTATTTTCTATCTAAATCCGTGATCAGAAGTGGATTATTTTTTTTCAATCCCTCAATTAGTTCTTCTACTTTTTCAATAGAAAAATGGGCTCTGAGCACTTCTAATTCTTCAGCAGTAATTCCTACCGCCTGTAGGAACTGAACTTTTCCGTGGGGAGTATTTATCTCTCCCAATGCTGGATCCTGAACAAAAGCTACAGCCGTAATCTCAGTGTCATAGCCTAAACGTATAGGGCTATTAGCAGGAAATACGTGAAAAGGCTCAAAATAATTCCCTGAAGTAAAGACATACTTAGCTATGTTTTGCAGAAAATTAATTGCCCAACCTACACTCTCGTCTCCTGATTTCTTAAGGCGAAAAGTAATCTCAAAGCCAAAACCACTATAGTCCTCTCCTACAGCCTCTTCATTATAATATAGCTCAGAAAAACCATAAGTAATAAAGTGAAAATGAGGCTCCTGCTCATTACTCTGATAGACACTCACTCCATCCAAGTAAGAACTTCCTCCTAATGATGCTGGAAGATCTGGTGCATAATGATCAGGCTCTTGATTGGGGTAAAGAGATTCTAAGGACTTATCTATAGCCTCCCATCCTACAGCATCGTCTTCTGTAAAAATTTCTTTATAGGTTGCTAAATCCATCTTTTTCATCATTTAGTTATTAAAGTCTATTCATATCTTAATGCTGTAATAGGCTCCAAGTCTGATGCCTTACGGGCTGGATACCACCCAAAGAATACTCCTGTAATAGTACAAACCAAGAAAGACAATACAATAGAATAAAAAGTAATACTTACAGGCCAGCCGATGAACACCTTTACCACATAGGTAGCCAAAAGCCCTAGTACTACTCCTACTATACCTCCTGTAATACTAATCAGTACCGACTCTATCAAGAATTGTGCCAGAATGTCTTTTCCTTTGGCACCGATTGCCATTCGTAAACCTATTTCCTTGGTACGTTCCTTAACAGATACATACATAATATTCATAATTCCTATACCTCCAACAATCAAGGAGATACTAGCTATTGCTACCAATAGTACTGTAAGCATCTCCGAGGTGGAAGAGAATGTAGAAATAAGCTCTTGCTGAGAAAAAACATTAAAATTATTCTCCTGATCGGCAGCAATATTATGAGTGCGCTCGAGTATTTTTTTTACCTGATTCACAGCGTTTTCTGCTTCATTTTCATTGATAGCAGAAGCTACAATAGATTGGAGATAGTTCTGTGCAAGGATACGTTTCTGTACGGTGGTATAAGGAGCAATGATGATATCATCTTGGTCTTGCCCAAAATTACTTTCCCCTTTGGCAGCAAGTATGCCTATGACCTTAAAAGGGATATTCTTAAAACGAATTGTCTGCCCAATAGGAGAGTCTCCGTCTGGGAATAGATTCTTAACAATTGTTTGCCCAATAACAGCTACTTTAGAGAAGTTATCTATTTCATCTTGACCAAACATAGCTCCTTCTGTAACAGACCACTCTCGTATAGAAAGGTAATCCATATTCACTCCATAGATAGAGGTAGGCCAGTTATTAGCCCCAGCAATGGACTGTCCATTTCCACTGAATACAGGAGTTATATATTTAAGGAGGGTAGCTTCCTTTTTTAGAGCTAGGTAATCTGTCATCTTAAGGGATTGCATATCACTATTATTACGTACCCCTCCGAACATTCCTGCTCCTGGACGAATATTGAGCATATTGGTTCCCATTTTGGAAATATTCTCCTTGATACTCTTCTTAGACCCTTCTCCTATGGCAAGCATTGTAATCACCGAGCCAACCCCAATAATAATACCTAACATAGTCAGTAAGGTACGTGTTTTATTCAAGAGAATAGCACGCCAAGCGATACGAAATAAGTTTTGTAGATTCATATTCTGAGCACATTAAGGGTAATTAGTCCTGTAAAAATTCTTTAAGTACTTCTATACTATAGTCTATTTCTTCCTTGGTATTAAAGATAGAGAAAGAAAACCTTAGGTGAGCTTCATACCATTGTTCTTCAGGAAGAATAGCTCTCAGCACATGAGAACTCTGTACGCTACCACTCTGGCAAGCACTTCCTCTGCTGACAGCTATTCCTCTTATATCGAAAAACAGAAGTGCAATATCTGCCTTTTTCTCTGGAACAGGTAAGGATATATTCACGATTGTATAAGTACTTTCATTAAGGCTCCCACTTTGCCCATTAAAACGAACTTGAGGGAGTTCTTTTTTTATTTTTTGTATAAAATAATATTTTAAATCACGGATATAGGTAAGTTCTTTATCTAGATTCTGATAGGCTAGTAGGAAAGCTTTTTCCATTCCCACGATATTATGGATACATTCCGTTCCTGCTCGCTTGCCTCTCTCCTGCTCTCCTCCAAAGATAAGTGGTTTCACATTTATTCCCTTGCGAATATAAGCAAATCCTACTCCCTTGGGTCCGTAGAATTTATGAGCTGAAGCCGTGATAAAATCCACTGGGATCCGTGATAGGTCAAATGTAAAATGTCCTATAGATTGTACCGTATCACAATGAAAATAAGCCTTATACTTGCGACAGATATTTCCTACTCGCTCTATAGGTAGGATATTGCCAATCTCATTATTCACTTGCATTAGGCTCACTAGCACCTTCTCATCAGAAAGAAACTCCGAAAGTAACTTCTCTAAATGATTCAAATCAGGAGTCCCCTTAGGCGTAAGTTTCACAAAAGAAACACGTATACCATACTCATCCTCAATAGATTGCGTGGTATGTAATACTGCGTGATGTTCAGTAGGAGAAGTAATAATCTGAGTAATTCCTAAGGCACATACCGCCCCTTTGAGTATCATATTAATGGCTTCTGTACCTCCAGAAGTAAATATAATTTCTGCTGAAGTAGCTCCTAATTCCTTGGCTATATTCTTACGGGCTTTCTCTATCAATGCTTTCGAAGTACGTCCGAAAAGATGGGTAGAAGAAGGATTCCCATAGAAAGAAAGAGCCTCACACATTGCTTCTTGTACCTCTTTGCGTATTGGGGTAGTTGCGGCATTATCAAAATAGATTTTTCTCTCCAGACCCATTGAATTTGATTTTATGGGACAAATGTACGAATTATTTTTTAAATGAATCCTTTTTCATTTATTCATATTATTTTGTATTTTTGCCCCAAATTTTTCAACTATGAAAACTACTTTCCTAGGGATTTTTCTCTTTTTGGGGTTACTAACAGCCTGTAATGATGGCAATTATAGTATAGAACGTATTACCTTTACAGGAACAGAAGCTTATTCCTGTACAGGAGATACAACTACTACCTTTCTTTATAAGACACAAGAAAAACAAGCACTTATCCTACAATTTCGGGCAGGCTTACTCTCCAATAGAGCTGATTCAATTACTGGACAAATCGGTAGTGGATACACCCTCCTATATCGTACTTTTGATGCCCCTCCTACTAGTTCCTACTTCTGTACTTCTCCTCCTGCAACTTCTCCTCGAGTAACCTCTGAGATACAAGCACAAGGCGGAACTGTGAGCATTGTAACCCGTGAGATAGTAGATACTGTTGCTGGGACTGTGAAATATAAGCACTTGGTGCGTATCCGAGACCTGAATATCACTAATGAAAATGGAGAAAGACTTATTGAAAAGGATTTTAATTTTGGTTCCTATCAGACTGCAAGGTAACTTTCCATTCACCATTTATTTTATTAACTCTTAGCTGTTTGTAGCTATTTCCTGTTGCGATACTATATGTAACCATCACGGCATCCTCTCCTATGGGAGTCACCTCTATGATTTGAAAATCTAACTTTTTGGAAGGAGAAAGAGTGTCATTTCCCTGTTGGCTGAGCATTGCCTGTATTTGGTTCATCTGAACTAGTACTGTACTATCCCCATATTGCTTTGCTTTATTGAACTCTTTTTGTTCTATAGCTGTAATAAACCCTTCTACAGCTGCTTCTGGAGTATTCTTAGTAGGCTGGGAACAGCTCATAAAGCCCAGCAGAGTGAGGACAAAACCTCCTATGTAATATCTCATCTTTTTAGGTATAAAAACAAATTATTTATTTAAGATATATTATTTCGTTTACAACATTCTCAAAAGTACAAGGTTGTGCATACATTGTGCTACATAACAGCACTAATGTATAACAAAACCATCTGTTTAGTAATTTCTCCATATTTTTTATCTTCTTTATTTTTAAAAATAACTAATCTACTATTTCAAATATTTTTTC
>CAJPPS010000133.1 GCA_905372595.1 uncultured Capnocytophaga sp.
CTTGACCTGAATCCCATACGGTAATCTTATCAATCTTGATGTTCTTAACCGCTTCCACTTGTGTTTTCACCAGTTCAGGAAGTTTTTCTATAAGGAGCAATTGGAATGCCTTGGTAGGATCGCCTCCTGCGGCGCTGACCACATCTTTGTATCCTTGTGCTTGCTTGGTAAGGATTTCAAAGAGACCCTTGGCTTCGGCTTCCATTTTCGCATAGATGGCGTCGGCCTCCCCTTTGGCATTCTCACGCAAGCGGTCGGCTTCGGCTTGGGCTTCTATGATGACACGTTGTTTGGCTATTTCGGCAGGGACTATGATGTTGGCCTGTTGGGTAGCACGCTCCCTTTCAGCACGAGCCGATTCGGCTTTTTCCTCAGCAGAGTAGGCTTCTTCCAAGGCTTTGGCTTGTTGTACTTTCTCAGCTGAAATAGCAATACGCAAGGATTCGGCTTCTTTTTCCCTACGAAGGGCATCAGAGTTAGCAATCTCTATCTTAGCCTCATTCTCTCCCTTGATAGCGGAGGCATTGGCTTCGGAGATCTTGATACGGCTATCACGGTCAGCTTCTGCCTTACCGATAGACTCGTCCTTCTTAGCCTCGGCAATACCCACGGTCTCGTCCTTTTTAGCTTGGGCGATACTGATTTCCTTATTCTTTTGAGTAATCGCAATTTTTACATCTCTATCACGTTGCGTTTCAGCTATTTGTGTATCACGTTCTCTATCGGCGAGGGCTTTACCAGTCTCCCCTATCTTTTCTTGTTCAGCTACACTAATCTTGGCTTCGTTGATAGCCTTAGCAGCGGCTTCCTTACCAAGGGCTTCTATATAGCCTGATTCGTCCTTGATATCCGTTACATTGACGTTGATGAGTTTCAGACCTATTTTTTTAAGCTCACTATCCACATTCTTAGAAATATTGTCAAGGAACTTATCACGGTCGGAGTTGATCTCCTCAATGGTCATAGTAGCAATCACCAAACGAAGTTGCCCGAAGAGAATATCCTTAGCAAGCTCTTGGATTTGCTCAGGAGAGAGTCCTAAGAGGCGTTCGGCAGCTGCATTCATATTTTCTGGCTCGGTGGAGATAGCTATGGTAAAGCGACAGGGCACATCCACACGGATATTCTGGCGGCTCAGGGCATTGTAGAGGTTAGCCTCGATAGAGAGTGGGCGCAAGTCCAAATAGGCAAAATCCTGGATTACAGGCCATACAAAGGCACCACCTCCGTGAATACAACGGGCAGAAGAACCTCCTGTACGTCCATAGATAACCAATATCTTGTCTGAAGGACAACGCTTATATCGTGCCGTAAGGGACACAATGGTAACAAATAAAACGACTGCAAATATAGCAATCAAACTAATGGGAGAAGAAAAATCCATATATAAATAATTAATGATTCTTAAGATTTATAATTTATATTTTTTCTACTAAAAGAATATTATTTTCTATTTTTATAACCTTGACAGGAGTATTTGAAGAAATTTTTTCTCCTTCTGTCATAGCATCCAGCTCTCGGAAAGTTCCACGAATACTGAGGGTTACTTTTCCTATTCCAGATTTGTGTTCAGGAATAGGAATATATACCTGAGCTACTTTCTCAAGAGTTTCTATGATTTTGAATGAGTTATCCTCAGCAAGCTTTAAAAGAGCTTTGATTGTAAGGAAAAAGATATATACAAACAAACATCCTATAACAAAGGCAAAAACAGTCAGGATAATTTTGTTGGAGATAAGCTCATAGAAAGAAATTCCTGTCCAGCTGAAACCCAATAGAAAATTAATCAAGTTTCTTAGCGAAAAAAGCTGAAAGGGAGCGTCATCTCCTGAGAAATCACCATCAAAGTCAGCTTCCAGTCCATCAGAAGCATTGGCTCCAATAAAGGTCATTATAGTCTGTATGATGAAGATAAGTGTTACAGGAATAGCAATGAACCAAAATCCTTTTAAGAAAGGTTCCATAGAAGAGAAAAATTCCATAAATGATTGATTTAATTTTGAGCAAAAGTACAAAAAATAATTGCAATAATAAAGCGGTATAGTATTTTTTAGTAAATAATTGAGGAATTTTTTTTGTTATTATTAGGAATTTATTTCTTTTTTTGTGTATCTTTGCTTTCAAAATATAAAGTATATTAACCTAAACTATGACTGACTATATTCCATTCAAAGATACAGGCTATTTTTCTGAATTTATTACAGATTATCTTTCAGAAAAGGAAGAATTACGATGTTTGTACCATCGTTTTCCTACTCCATCAGCTTTTTTAGCACAACTTAAGGAAAAACAAGCGCATTATTCACAAGAACATAGAGATATCTTGTTCCAATCATTGGAAAAACAGTATAGAATGTTTGCTATTTCAGAAAAAACGCATACGAATATACAGTTTATTAAGGAGAAAAATACATTTACAGTAACAACAGGACATCAACTGAGCTTATTCACGGGACCTTTATATTTTATATATAAGATAGTATCCACTATAGTTTGTTGCCAACACCTCAGGCGACTATATCCTGATTATCATTTTGTTCCTGTGTACTGGATGGCTACAGAAGATCACGATTTCGAGGAAATTAATCACTTAACTTTCCGAGGGCAGAAGGTCGTTTGGCTATCTGATCAGAAAGGAATGGTAGGGGAGTTCTCTACAAAAGAACTTGCGCCCATAGCTCATCTCTTGGAAGTAACTTTAGGTAAGGGAGAAACAGCTAGCCAGCTGGCTAATCTTTTCAAGAGAGCCTACATAGAACATTCTTCTCTGGCTGATGCTACTCGCTTTCTGGTAAATGAGCTTTTTGCTCCTTATGGTTTGGTAATTATTGATGGAAATGATGTAGCCTTAAAAGAATTATTAGTGCCTTATTTCAAGCAGGAACTAATAGAAAATCTGGCTCAGAAGGAAGTTGAAAAGACTCTGAAGTATATAAAAAGTATTAATAAAAGCTATCCTGAGCAGGTACACCCTAGGGAAATAAATATTTTCTATGTAAAAGGAAACTTGCGAGAACGAATTGTAAAAGAAAATGGAGAATATAGAGTGCTTAATACCAATATCAAGTTCTCTGAAGAGGAAATAATAAATGAATTAACACAGAATCCAACGTATTTTTCCCCCAATGTTATTCTTCGACCCCTTTATCAAGAGATTATATTGCCAAATTTAGCTTATATAGGTGGAGGAGGAGAGATAGCTTATTGGCTAGAGCTTAAGCAAATGTTCCAAGCTTATCAAGTGCCTTTCCCTATGCTGATGTTGAGGAATTCTGTACTACTGCTTAATGATAAACAACAAAAAAAGTTACGAAAATTACAACTTAGCTATCAGGATATCTTCCTGAAAAATGCAATATTGGAGAACGAAATCACAAGAAAATTTTCAGAAATACCTATTGATTTTTCTTCACAAAGAGCCATTCTAGAAAAGCAGTTTCAGGAACTCTATCAGTTGGCATCTCAAACAGACGCTTCTTTTCGGGGTGCTGTGAAGGCTCAGGAAGTAAAACAACTTAAGGGGCTTGATATGCTTGAAAAAAGACTGCTTAAAGCCCAGAAGAAGAAGTACAAAGAACAGTTGGAAAGAGTTCTCTCTTTGCGGGTGGAGCTTTTTCCTAAGGAATCACTACAAGAAAGAGTAGATAACTTCAGTGAATATATGATAGATACACGAGGACAGCTTATTGATATGTTGGTGAAGAATCTGAATCCTTTTGATTTTCGTTTTGTAATTCTTTCCTATGAGTCGGCAAGCTCTCAAGGGGCTTGTATAGAATATTTCGTGTAAAATTTTTGAAAAATAAATTATTATGAGAGTAACGTATTTGGGGCACGCCTGTGTCAGTATAGAAATTGAGGGGAAGCATTTCCTTGTGGATCCTTTCATCTCTGCGAATCCTTTGGCTAGTCATATTTCCATAGACGCTGTGAAGGCTGATTATATACTCCTAACCCACGCACACGCCGACCACATCCTTGATGCAGAAGCAATAGCCAAGCGTACTGGGGCTAAACTAATTACCAACCCCGAAATCCTTGCTCATTACCGACAATTGGGCGTAGATGGGCACGAGATGAACATAGGAGGCTCTCATCGCTTCTTGGATGGGAAGGTGAAAATAAAGATGATTAAAGCCGTCCATTCCTCTTCTTTCCCTGACGGAAGCTATGGAGGTAACCCTGCAGGATTTTTGGTTAATTATCAAGAGCGAACTATCTACATCTCAGGAGATACAGCCCTGACAATGGATATGAAAATCATACCTCATCAGTATAAGATAGATTTGGCTATCTTTCCTATAGGGAATAACTATACGATGGGAGTACGTGATGCCC
Organism: uncultured Capnocytophaga sp.; assembly: GCA_905372595.1. Classification (GTDB taxonomy): domain Bacteria; phylum Bacteroidota; class Bacteroidia; order Flavobacteriales; family Flavobacteriaceae; genus Capnocytophaga. Next base: position 4,339 of record CAJPPS010000133.1, read on the forward strand.
TTACTGCGGCTTCTTTCGTGGAGACAAATAATGTATTAGGAGTGCATTACGATACCTTTGATGTAATCAAAATAGATAAGGAAGCCTCCAAGCGCAAGTTCAGCGATGGGCATAAGCGACTACATTTGTTGGAAATAGGAGACTCTCTCGAAGTAGATGACCTGATATAGAAAGAGATTAATAA
>CAJPPS010000134.1 GCA_905372595.1 uncultured Capnocytophaga sp.
TTCTTCTACTGTTCCTAAAAGTTTGTGTATAGCGCATATAATCAATGACTTACTTAGCAAATTTTCCTGCGCACCATCCCTGAGATGTCGTACAGGAGAGACGGTAAAGATAATCCTGATATTAGGTTGTTTTCTTTGAACCAATTCTGTAATACGCTTAATAGAAGCTACGATTTCTGATAAAGAAAGTAATTGCTTTTTGAACAGGGTTTGGGGTTGCTTATGACAGTTGGCTACAATTTCTCCTGTTGCCAAATATTCATACACCCAAGCTGTTCCCAAAGTAATGACTAAGAAAGAGGCTTGTTCTAGGAATTTACCTAAACGAGTTAGAGAACTGTTTAGCCTATTAATAAGCTCAGGTAGAGAAGGGGAAGCCCATTGTGAATGTAAAGTAAATGATACCCAGAGATCATCCTGCAGGAAGAAATCTTCTTCCCTAAAAAGAGAGTGCTGGCAGATTCTTTCCAAATTTTTTTCTATAGAAAGAGGATGAAAAAGCACTCCCAGTGGATTTTCGAGGGTAGAGAACTTATAGTAAGCAAGTTTTTCTTGCAAATGATTTGCAAAACAGGAACCGATACTCACAATAGGAGTCTTGTAGGATATTTTATCCTTTTCAGCTATTGTAGGAAGGGCTACTTTGGTCAATAATTCCATAGAATAGACTAAAGTTATCGGATGGTATAGATGATTTTAGAGTATTGAGCTACACGGAAAGCACCTAGAGGATTCTTTAGGAAGTTTTCTGTATTGACAATATTACCTTTCACCCGATTAGGAATAGAGAAGGCTCCTGCATTATCAGAACTGTTATTGGAGAGTATCCGGATAAAATCCTTGTAGTTCTCTGATACACGATATAGAGTAATTTCAACGGTATCCCCGGGCTTAAATTTCTCGTTTTTGTCTCTGCTACGTGAGACAATTTGAGTGAAAAAATGTCCGTCGGTGAAGAAGCGTCCGTCAAAGCCATAGATACGACTAACTCCATCTGAAGAAGCCTTTATTTTTAGGATAAAGTTATTTTCTTCTGTAGGATTTGCATCAAAACGAAGAGTCAGCTGTATCTCATCTCGGGTGAAGCCTCCATCATTCCTTTGTTCAATATTTGCTTCGGAGAGTAGGGGAACCTCTCTCATCAGGTCTGAAGCCCTATATTGCTTGCCTTGATGAAGAATGGAAAGCTCATATTGCTTGCCTAGTTCTGGCGTAAAATTTGAACAGAGATAATTCCCTGGTTGTGTTTCTGGGAATAGGAAAGTATTTCCTTGATTATCAGTTACAGATACAGAGGCACCAGTAGCATTTTCTGCTTGTCCTTGCTCATAATAAGGTTGGGTAAAGTATAGATGGATTTTCTGTTCTCGTCCTTGAGTACCTTTTTCCCAGTCGATAGCTCCATCTACAACGAGTTCTTTCTCTTGGGTGTCCAAGTCTAATTCTATAACCTTCTCACAACTAGTTAAAAAGGTAGCAATAACAAAGAGATATAGTATTCTAGAGGATAAAAAATGAGTTTTCATTGGCTAAAAAGTAAAATTATATGTAATACTAGGGACAATTCCGAATAAAGAGAGCTTTACAGCTTCACTTTGTCGGGTTTCTTTGTTGTTTCTAAAATAGATAGAGGCAGCATTATAACGATTATACACGTTATAAACACCAAAAACCCATTCGGATTTCCATTTTTTGTTTGGATTCGGGGTATAGGAAGCTGATAGGTCTAATCGGTGGTAGGTAGGAAGGCGGTATAAGTTGCGGCTACTATAATTAGAGATTGTTACTCCGAAATATTTGTATTTTCCTACGGGATAGTTGGCAGGAATTCCTGACTGCAAGGTGAAGACAGCACTGATATTCCACTTAGGGGAAAGCGCATAACTACCAGTGAGGGATAGATTATGAGGCTTGTCATAAGGTGTATTATACCATTCTCCGTTATTAATACCTGTTTCTTGGTCATTTCTTCCAGGAGTTTGTTGCTTAGAAATGGAATAGGTATAGGAGAGCCAGCCTGTAAGCTTTCCTGTATTTTTTCTTAATAAAAACTCCCATCCTAACGAATGTGTATGCCCAGCAAGTACTTCTCTTTCTATGGATTCATTAGCTAGAAGATTAGCCCCATCTATATAATCCAAACGGTTCTGAACAGTTTTATAGAACACCTCTGTTTCAAGGCTATAAGTGCCTTCTTTAAAGTTGGAAGCATATCCTAAGGCAAATTGGTTGGAGGACTGAGGCTTAAGGAAGGAATCACTCGGAGCCCACACATCCAAAGGAGTAGGAGAGGAGGTGTTCGATATCAGGTGTAGATACTGTGCCATTCTTGCATAGCTGGCTTTAATAGAACGATTATCGTCAAAAGCATAGGAAAGGCTTACACGAGGTTCTAAGAAAGAAAAAGTATCTATAAGTTCGCCTGCCTTATATGTTTTTTGTCCTATAGGAGTAGCCCGCTCATAGATGAGCTGTTGCCGATTGAATACGACAGCTTCATCATTACGATATACATCCATAGTCCGCTTTCCTAAGTGGTAGAAAGAGCTCCAGCGAAGCCCGTAGGAAAGGGTAAAATCCTTGGTGAATTTCTGTTCAATATCTGTGTAAAGTCCCAGCTCTAGGGCATACTTATGAGGGAGTTCTTTGGAAGTGATAGTAGAACTATTCCCTACAGGGGTAATTTTCCCTGGTATAAAATTATAATAAGTACCCTGAATTCCATAATCTACCTTGAAGGCATCGGAAAGATAATGTTTGAAATCATACATAAGATTGAAGTTTCGAATACCTGAATCCCACTGAAATTCAGCTATATTTACATTCAGTCCATAGTAATAATCACTATAAATAAGAGAAAGATTTGAAAATAGCTGGTCATCAAAGATATGATTCCACCTGAGATTTACCAAAGCATTCCCATAGCTGTTCTTTATAGTCTGGGATAGGTCAAACACGTCACGACCAAAATACCCTGAGAGATAAAGGTTATTATTCTCATTGATTTTGTAATTGAGCTTTGTGTTAAGATCATAGAAATAAGCCGAATTGGAGTTATCGGTAAGCTTCAAGAACAGATGGGCATAAGAGGCACGACCTCCTATAAGGAAAGAAGCACGATCCTTAACAATAGGACCTTCGGCAAGGAGTCTGGATGAAAGTACCCCGATACCTCCTGTGAGGCTGTATTGGTGATTATTTCCGTCTTTCTGATATACGTCTAGCACAGAGGAGATACGTCCGCCATAACGAGCAGGCATTCCTCCTTTGTAAAGTTTCATATCACGAATGGCATCGGCATTATAGATGCTGAGAAAGCCAAATAGGTGTGAGGCATTGAAGATGGTTGCCTGATCCAACATAATTAGGTTCTGGTCAGCAGCTCCTCCTCGTACATTGAATCCAGAAGAGGCTTCTCCAGCATTACTTACCCCAGGAAGTTGCTGTAATGACTTGATAATATCCACTTCTCCCACCAATACAGGGAGTTTCTTTATCGTCTGTATCGGAATACTTGCTACACTCATCTGGGGAGTTCGGATATTTGTCTTTTGGATAGCATTGGCAGATACTTCAATTCCTTCTAGGGCAATATCTTCAGGCAGAAGTTTAAAGTTACGATGTGTATTCCCTTTAAGCTCAATTTCCTCTACAATCTTCTCAAATCCTAGGAAATCTACTGTAACATTGTATTTTCCAGCAGGGAGCGTTAGGGAATAGAATCCATATTCATTGGTACTAGTACCATAGGTGGTTCCTTTAATAAAAATATTTACACCTAAGAGCTTTTCTCCATTACTTCTATCAGTAATGGTACCACTCAGGGTGTGCTTCTGACCTAGCAAAGGAAGGGAACACAATAAGCAAAGAAATATAAAAAATGATTTTGACATTGAAAAATAACATTATATTTTATTAGAAAAGGTAATAAAAATATATAATATTCTTAATCACCAGAGCACAAAGGTACTAAAAAAAGGAAAAAAGCCAAATGGAAAATAAAAATTATCTTTATAAGAAAAGAATGTAATTGTTTATTTGTTGAAAATTAGAATCTTATGTGTAAGAAATGTTGTTTAGATTTTGCAAAACTATAGAAACTAATAATTTCTTAGTGTATTGGTATCTTTTTGAATTGATTTTATTGGAAATACACACTTATGGAAGTATTTCTTTTGTTTTTAGTAGGAACTTTAACATAGAATGCAATAAACCATTCTTGCTTTCTGCCCTTTTGTAGTTTTGCGGGCTTGTAATCTACATATATCTATGTGTAGAAGTAAATAGCTTGTTATCAGACATTTTCTTATTTTGAATACTTCTCCCTTGAGTACAGCAAAAAAGTCCCAAAACTGACCCAGTTATTAAAGTAAAATCGGTGTAAAAAATTGATTTACAATTAGTTACACCGAAATAGTAGCGAAGACGGGATTTGAACCCGTGACCTTTGGGTTATGAATCCAACGCTCTA
>CAJPPS010000135.1 GCA_905372595.1 uncultured Capnocytophaga sp.
GGTAGGAGCTCAAATCACTCTAAAAGGTAAAGTAACCGATGAACACAAGGTTCCTCTGCTGGGGGTGAATGTCTTTATTCAAGGAACTATAGAAGGTGCCAGTACCGATGAACAAGGAAATTTCTCTTTTCATACCAAAGAAAAAGGAAAGGTAACCCTTGTTTTCAAATATATCTCAATGGAGGATATCTATCTACCTATCTCTTTGGATGTTCCTGTTGCTCCTATATTCGTCAGAATGAAAGAGAGTAACCAGCAAATAGGAGAAATTACAGTTGCAGCACAGGCTTTTTCTCCAAGGGATAGAAAGCAGGTAATGCTCTTACAAACGATGGATATTGAGACTACTGCAGGTAGTGGTGGAAGTATCTCTAGTGCTTTGCAAACACTTCCTAGTGTGCAACGAGTAGGAGAAAGTGCCGAACTTTTTGTACGGGGTGGAAGCGGGGTAGAGAGCAAAACCTTTATTGATGGTCTGGAAATTCTACGTCCTTATTTCTCGGGAGTGCCTGATGTAGCACAACATAATCGCTTCTCTCCTCATACTTTTAAGTCTATTTCCTTTACCCCTGGAGGCTATTCTCTTTCCTATGGCGAAGCACTTTCTGCCCTAGTGGAATTGGAAACCAATGATCACCCTAATAAATCTTCTTCTGTGATTGCCCTTACACCTTATGGAATACAGGGTGGGTATAATTACCTCAGTAGAAATGAACGCACTTCGGCGGATATAGACCTTGGTTATTATAACTTTAAGCACTATTACCAGCTCATTCCTCAATATACCCAATGGGATAAAGCTCCTCGTAGTGTGATGCTCTCAGGAACCTTTAAGCAAGATGTAGGAGAGCAAGGACGGTTTAAGTGGTATGGATATGCCAATAAGCAAGAACAATCCATTCAGCAACCTCTGTTAGAAGAGCAGGGGAGAACGCATCTCTATGAGAGTAAAAACGAAAATATTCTTTCTGTAATGACCTATCAAGATACTTTTCTTCAGGAAGGAAGGTATTATATAGGCTATGGGCTTAACTATAACCAAGATCAGGTAGTGGCTTTCCAAAGAGCAGATAAGGAACAGGTGTTACAACATCAGTTGAGAACTTCTCTTCTGAATAAGTTATCTCCTTCTGTGTGGCTTTCCTCTGGGGTAGAAGGGTTTCTCTACCAATACAAATATCTTAACACACATACACCTATTGCACTAAGTTTGAATGATTATCAGACAGCTTTTTGGATAGAAGGAATCGCTCAGAAAATAGGTGATTTTTCCTTTCGAGGAGGCTTCCGTTCGCAATATGATAAGACGATGGATAAGGCTGTCTTCTTGCCCCGTATAACACTAAATTATGCCACAGGGAAGTACCATCAGCTTTCAGCAAATGTGGGGCAATTCTCACAGCGCCCGCAGATGGTTGCTTTGGCTTTACAGCCTCATCTCCAGCCAGAGAAAGCTACTCATTATACCGCTAATTTCATTTATGAAAAGGAAAAAAAGATATTCCGAGCAGATATTTATTATAAAAAATACGAAAATCTTCTTACCGGACAAGGTTTTGGTTTTACAGAGGTCTTTTCGGGAATTCCGCCAACTCAATTAGGTAATCAAGGAGACGGTTGGGCTAATGGATTTGCTCTTTTCTATCGTGATGCACAGCTGGTAAAAGGATTTGATTATTGGCTTTCTTATACTTATCTGGATACACAACGGAAATATCTGGATTTTCCTTCTTGGGCGACACCTACTTATGCACCTAAGCATACAGGGAATGTAGTGCTGAAGTATTTCTTTGAGCAAGCAGGTATCTTTACAGGAATTTCTTATGGAATAGCCAGTGGCAGACCCTATTATAATCCTCTTACACCTAATTTTCTTTCAGATAGAACGCCTTGGGTACATTCCACCAATGCCAACCTTGCCTTCTTACGCAAGTGGGGGAATACCTTCCATACGGTAGTACTAGCCGTGAGTAATCTGCTGGGAAATGAGCAAATATTCTCTTACAGATATGCCTCTGATGGAGGTTTTCGCTTGCCTGTAACGCTTCCTTATAAACGTTCTTTTATGATAGGATGGTTCATTAGCATAGGGAAAGACCGCTCTCAGGAAATATTGGAGCAGCTTCCATAATTTCTTAGGCTATCTCTGCTCTATCTTTCTTTAGAGAAACTTTTACAAAAAATAGAATCATACAAAGCAGTAATAGCCAGATATAGTAAGTCTGCCCTATCATACTCGTATAATTGATATCGGTGCCTAATAGTTTGATAAGTAGCAATACTTGTGCTCCATAAGGGATAATTCCTTGAATAACACAGGATGAAATATCCAGAATAGAAGCCGTTTGGATAGGAGAAACACCATATTTCTCACTGATTTTCTTAGCAACAGGCGCACTGATGACGATAGCTACAGTATTGTTGGCTACAGCAGCATCAATAAGGCTTACCAAAGCTCCTATACCTACCATTGCGCGTCCTTTGGTGTTGATAAAACGGCTAATTTTCTCAGTAAGGAACGAGATTCCTCCTTCTTTCTCTATCATATGAGCTAATCCTCCAGTAAAGAGAAAAACTAAGAAAATATCATTCATAGAGGCAAATCCATCATACACTGTTTTACAGTAGCCTAGTACTTCAAAAGAACCATAGCTAAAACCTAATATTCCGGAGATAATGGTGCCAATGATAAAAGTAACATATACATTGAGCCCAGCTACAGCTAGGATAATGACAGTGATATAAGGAAGCAAATTAAGCCATTGGATAGTTCCCTCACCTTCACTTAAAGCTTGTCCACTAGGATGAATAGAAATCCCTATAATGATGAGTATTAGGAAGGTAAGTAAGGAGGCAGGTAGAGCTATTTTTCCATTCATACGGAACTTATCCTTCATCTCACAGCCTTGTGATTGTGTCGCTGCAATAGTGGTATCAGAGATAAAAGAAAGATTATCGCCAAACATAGCTCCACCCAAAAGAGCTCCTGCGATAAGTTCCACATTTACATTTGGTAAGCCTACAAAGCCAGCTGCAATAGGAGCCAAGCTCACCACAGCACCTACAGAAGTCCCTGATGCAAAAGAAAGAAAGGACGAGATAAGGAACACCCCTGCATATAAGTATTGTAAGGAAAGATAGTTCTTAGTAATTTCTACAAAAGTATCTGTGGCTCCTATCTGTTTGGTAACTACACTGAATGCTCCTGAAAGAAGAGCAATTAAGCACATCATTAGGATGCTATGATTACCACACCCTTTAATGAAAGTATCTACATTCTGGGTAATTCCATTACGCCTGAACAGAAAGAAAGAGACTATAATTCCTACTAAAACAGCAATAGGAGCAGGGAATTCATAAAAACTCCCATACTGAATTCCACTCCATAGGAAAATAGCTACAAATAGAAGAAGAGGAAGCAAGGCTATGCCATTTGCTTTTTTTTCAATAGAAGACATTACAAAAAGATTTTACAAATAAGGGTGCAAAGTTAGAAAAAAATTTCGTAATATCCCTAATTTCCCTCTTATTTTTTTAACTGGAGAAGTAAATCACTTTCTCTCTCAATGGGAGTATTTGTATATTCAAGACGCCAGCCCATTGAGTGGGTTAGGATAAGAATTCTTGAAAGTTCCGAAAGTAATTGATTTTGAGCATTACTTCTGAAAGAGGATTGTTCGATTTTTTTGTTAATTAGTTGAGTTACTTTCTGTTGAATTTTGTTATGGTCTTCAGCTGTGAAAGGGTTGAAAGAACTTTCCTCTAGGTTATAATATTGTATCTTAGGGTATATTTTTAGTTCCTCTTGAGGAATATGTAATAGGCGTACTACTTTATGGGCTGGGTCTATTTCATATCGTAACTGGTGAAGGTCATAAGAAATGGTAGCTTCTGCATTCACTACAATAAGAGCTTTTTTGTCGAACGAAATCCAATTATTAAGGTATTTCTTGGCGTCTTGATAGGTGATTACTTCCGAAAAATAACCTTCGGTAACCACGAGCTTCCCTACATTTTTAATTTCTTGCTGTATGAGAGTAGAATTTTCTGTGATTTGAGTGTTTTCTTCTTTCTTTTGGAAAAAATATTGTAATAAAAATACAATAACGATACCAATAATAGTTCCAATGATAATTTTTTTCATATTAAAACTGTATAAAAGGATGTTTTTCTTGTAAAAAAGTTATTTTTTTTGCTAAATTCTCTTGAAATATTTTGTGTTTTGCACTATTTGGATTAAAAGGACGATGTGCTAGAGCCCTTTGGATACTTTCTACTTCTTGCATTAGCTTAAGAGTATCGGAGGTGAAAAAAGTCTGGGCAAAACGTTCCCAAATATATTGTATAGCCTGTTCGTTAGGATGGAGCATATCTTCCTTATAGAAACGGTAATCTCTCAGCTCATCCATAAGAATTTCGTAAGAGGGAAAGTAGAAT
>CAJPPS010000136.1 GCA_905372595.1 uncultured Capnocytophaga sp.
CAGCTCCTATACTAATACTGAAAAATAGAGAGAAGGCATTACAAAATGATAAAATCACAGAAAAAAAAGAAAACTTTTTATCTTTCTTAAGTTAGCTATCTCTAAGCTATCTCTTTGTCATACAATTTGTTAGCCTTGCCAACCCATAGGAATCCTCCTAGAGGTTAGCAATAGGCAAATATATACATTTTTTTTAGAAATTCTTTTATTTATTTTCTTAAAGTTGAAGTTTATAATTATTTAACTAATTTTATGTTTCTTTATAATTTTTCAACCTTAACCTTAGGGTGAGCTATGAGCTCACCCTAGCATAAAGCCTTTATATTAACTATTTGTCATTATTTTACTTCCAGCACCCAGATACCGCTATAGAAATCCGGTTTTAGGGCGTTCTGTACCATTATCTTCTGAGCTTCCTCTAGGCTCATTGCCCCTGCTCCCAGGTATACATAGGTATAACTATTCTGAGGCTTCACGAAGCTTCCTACAGTATAGCGTTTGCCCATTCGTTGCTTGAAGTCAAAAGCATTCTTAGGGTTGGCATATACCCCGATAATCACATAGTGTCCTTTCACTACCCCATCTATCTTCTCTATCTTTTTATCCACTGGACGATTTGGAATCGTATTATCCTTCTGAAGATCCTCATCCTCGGTCTTAGGCGGAGGTGGAGGAGGTAATGGCTTGGACTTAGGTAAGGTATCCACTGGCACAGGCTGAGGACGTGGGGGCTTAGGCGTGGGCGGAGGTGTTCGCTTCTGTCGTTCCCCTCCAAACTGCATATTAAGGTATACCCCGAAAGTATTGCCTAACTGAGGTACTTTAACCCCTATTGGGTTTTCATACTCTATTCCTATACTCCACTGTTGGCGGATATTTACCCCTACGGCAGCAAGGAGTCCATTGCGCTGAGTATAACCTAAGTTTACCCAGCCTAGTGCAGGCAAGTCCAAGAGGGCACCCCCTCCGAAGTTAAGCCCGTCATACTCCTTGGTTCCCTTGAGCATCACTGACCAATAACCATTCTCCAAAAGATCATTACGGCTATCCAAGGGCTCACGGTACATTAGGTGAGCTGTGAAAGTCTTATCACGGAAGCCCGTCATCGCCTTTTTCGCTCCTAAAGAATAATCTATCAAATTCTCTGCGGTTCCTCCAAAATGAAAGTTGCCTAGAGCAATATTCACCCCTGGCTGTATATTGATACCAAAGGAATTCCCTACATTAAGTAAAGGGTCATTAGGGTCTGCTACACGGATACGCCCCTTATCCAGCCCGCTAAAGGTAGGAATGACGTTCAACCCCATATGAATCTTGAATTGGTCAGAAATCTCTACCAAGTGCCCATAACCCAGTACCACCCCATAGTTGGTCATTATAGAAGCATTTTGCTTATAGAGGAAGGCATTTACCGTATTGATTTCCTTCCAGTTATAACCATAAGAAAGCCCCATTAGGGAGAAATTGCTATCGGTATAGCCTGTCCATTGGCTACGGTAATAGAGTCCTACATTATGCTCTTGATAATTGACAATCAAGGGAAAAGCAGGATTGGCAACAAAGGTATTAAATCGCACAAAAGCGTGCGTAGGCATCTGGTAAGGTAAGTAAAAGCCCGATTGCTCCTGTGCCTGTAGGCAAGAAGCAAGGAGGGTAAAGAACAATATCCTTATCGGTGTAAATAATCTCTTCATTAATAGTTCTTTTAGTGTAATACAGTCAGTACGCCTCTTTGGGTTTTCCCATCTTTTTCTAGAATGTAGAAGAAGTAAATAGCTGCGCCGCGCTTACTAGCTTGTGCTTCGAAGCTAGGGAAATCATTCTGGTACTGCTGTGCTTGGTAGATGACCTCTCCCGTCTGCTTATAGATGGTCACCTTGGCGCCTGCCCACTCGGCAGGGAGAATCCACTTGCGGTTGAGCTCTTCTCCGTTAAGGAGTACTAGGTTAGGGATTTCCTTACCTGTATAAGTAAGGGTATAGGTAAGGGTCATATGCCCTTCCGCTTGTCCACAGCTCTGTGCATAAGGTGTGAGGTCTATATCATCTCCTGCGATATTAACGGTAGCTTCTTTGATCCTAACAGCAAATTTGTATTGCCCTACCGCTTGGCGGAACTCATTAGAACCATAAGCCAAAGCAGGAATAGTATATTTCTTATCAGTTTGTGCTGTTACATCGGCTTTCTCTACCCAGTCTTCAGTATCATCTTTACGGTGATACCACTTATAGGTAAAGAACTCCTGCTGGAAAGTCCCTACTAGGGTAGGGATCAGGCTTAGGGCTCTATCAGGCTGTAATTCGGAAAGTCCTGAATCGGTGGTCAGGCGTACTGCTGTAGGGAGCTTGATATCTACAAGCTTGATTTCATTGGAGTTAAATGCTCCATTGACCATCAAGCGATAGGTAGCCAAGGTGTTGGAAACCGTAGCTGCTATTTCCTTACCTGTGGTCTGGTTAACCCCATCTTTTTTCCACTGAAGGGTATATTGTCCATAATCACTACTAGGAACAAGTGTTTTCTTCTCAGTGCCATTATGTGTAATACTCGCTTCCAAACTTACCAACTCAAGGACAGCCTGCCCTGCTGCACAAGGAGAGTTCCCCTGCTTAAAGCCTATGATAGGCTTGTAGCGAGAAGGTTCTTTGATGTGGAGCTTTAGTACCCCTGAGCTTACCTTGGCACCACAAGCATCATATACCTCAGCGATAAAAGTTCCTTCAGAGGTTACCTGATGGGAACGGGTAGTATTCTCCTGTAGGATAGTACCTGGATCATCCTCCTTGAACCACTTTACTGTAAGGGTCTCGGTACTAGGAATATCCAACTCTATCACAGGTCTCCTATAAGGAAAAGAGAACACAACATCTTCATTATTATAGGTAAGCCACTTAATATCCCCTGGATTCACACTAGAACGGTTGCTGACATTGACCACATTGGACTTGATCACACAGCCTGCAGGCTCCGTAAGAGTAATATAGTACGAAGCCACATCGGTCACAGTATAGGTAAGGGTATTGGCACCAGGTATTTCTGTTCCATTCTTATACCATTTATAGGTACCAGTAAGGGAAGCATCGGTAAGGGAGGCTGTCAGTGAGAGGGTCTGCCCCGTACACTTCACCTGAGTAGCCTCACCAGCAATCACTAGGAGCCCATTGGTATCACGCTGGGTAAGGGTAGCAGCTACTGAAGTCTTCTCACACCCTTGGTTAGGGGTAGCTTTCACCGTATAGCTCCCTACAGAGGTAGCCCCATAGGTAGCCTGATTTGCCCCTGCTATAGCTGTATTATCCTTATACCATTGGTAGGTAAAGGTAAGCCCTGCCCCATTCTCTATCTCGGACTCTAGGGTAAGGGTCTGCCCCGTACAGATAGGCTTGGTAGCATTCCCCTTTATCTTTACATTCAAGGAATTCGCTCCCCCTGGAAGGGAAGCTGTAATCTCATTAGACCGCATTGCCGAGCCACAAGCCCCAAAGTCAGGCTCTACAGAATATTTTCCTGGTTGGGTAACTGTATAGCTATTCCCTGTAGCTCCTTCTATCACAGCATCATCCTTATACCATTTATATACAGAAGCTGTAGGTCCATCCGTTACTGCAATAGTACGCCCTGCACTCCCTGGACAGATTTCTATATTCTGCAGGTTGTTCAGTTCCAAAGGCTGTCTAGAACCTATGTGATGAGCTTCAAAAGGATCACTGATTGCCTCTATCCCCGCTGGAGAAGTACTCTTGATTTTGATACGATAAGCCCTTCCTGAGGTACCTCTAGGGAACTCAATAGGAATCTGTAGCAATAAGGCGTTGCTCCCACGAGAAACCAACTCCCCTATCTTCACTGCCCCTGCAAAATCCCCTGTAGGAGAGGATAGCTCTGCCTCAAACTTATTATCTATATTCAAAGGCGTTCCTCGCCAGCGAAACGAAATAACCAAAGAATTGGACATTCTATCACTCGCACAATAACGCTTATCCCTATTGGTAACAATATTATAGATAGCCCGCTCTGTCTGCCCATAAGACAGGTCTGGGAGTAGCAAAGCCAAAAGTAATGAAAGAATATATAGTGTTTTTTTCATAATATTTCTATTTTTTAGTTTGTTAAATTTATTGGTCTCCTTATAATTGTTTTAAACATTCTTTTTCTATTTTTTTAGGATAGAGGCTAACTCGTGGCAAATATATAAAAAAGTTTTTATATGTTGTGAATCTGTTAGCAAAATAATCCTTGTGTAGAATTTTCACAAGAAGTTCCTCAAAGGATTAACGCCTCTATATACCTTATTTTACAGGCATTTCCAAGCTTTCTCCTTTTTTTAGAATTCCTTAAAAAAAAGTTATTAACATTTTTTTGTTTTATACACAATCTTCCTTAGAAGAATTTATTCGGAGGATATATTCTTTTTTTATTCACCTTTTATATTCTTC
>CAJPPS010000137.1 GCA_905372595.1 uncultured Capnocytophaga sp.
AAAGTAGAAAGAATGGTACTTACCGCTATTCCTGACTGCATAGCACGTTCTACATTGATATCCATTTGATATTGAGGATAGTCTGTATTGAAGGAGGTTTGTGCATATTGTACCTCTGGGCGAGCATTAAGGGCTGCCATAAACTCTTGAGTAGTCTTATTAATCTCGGTAACATCGGCACCAGACTTATTCAGCAAGGCGAAAGACACCCCTGCTCCCATACCAAAGCCCGATACGGCAGGTGGTTGGAAGAAGAGAATACGTGCATCCTTAATCTTAGAAGCAGCGGCAAAAGCCTGCCCTATAATAGCATCTATACTTTGGCGAGGGTCTTTAGAGCGTTCTTCAAAAGGTTTTAGAGTAAAGAAGCCCATACCATTATTACTACCTGCCCCGGAGAGCATCCCATTCCCTGTTACAAAGGTGAAGTTTTCCACTCCAGGTATATTATCTAAGTCCTTACTTACTTGGCGCAGTTCATTAGCCACACGTTCCATAGAAGCCCCAGGAATCATAGAAGCATCCATCAATACGAAGCCTTGGTCTTCATTAGGCACAAATCCTGTCTGTAAGTTCTTGTTAGCAAAGTAAATTCCCCCTCCTGCTATAGCAAAGAGCACTAAGGTGACCCACTTATGACGAAGGAAGAAGGTAAAAGTCTGTCCGTACTTAAGCGTAGCGGCATCAAAGGCTATATTGAACTTATGGAAGAACTTGCCTATCCATGATTTTTCTTCATATTCCTTATCTCCGTGAGGCTTAAGGAAGAGCGAACAAAGCACAGGACTGAGGGTAAGTGCATTGACTGCCGAGATAAAGATAGCAATAATCAAAGTAACTCCAAACTGCTTATAGAATACTCCTGTTGTTCCCTCAATAAAAGTAACAGGCACAAACACCGCTGCCATCACCAAGGTAATGGAAATAATTGCCCCTGTAATCTCGTTCATCGCTGAGATAGTTGCAGGTTTGGCTTTCTCTCCCGTATGTTCCATCTTGGCATGGACAGCCTCCACGACGACAATCGCATCATCCACCACAATACCAATAGCCAATACCAAAGCAAACAAAGTAAGCATATTGATAGAATAGCCAAAGAGATTCAGGAAGAAAAACGTACCGACAATAGATACTGGTACAGCAATAGCCGGAATCAATGTAGAACGGAAGTCCTGTAAGAAGATATACACCACCAAGAATACAAGTAAGAACGCCTCCAAGAGGGTAGAAACCACCTTAGAAATTGCGGCATTGAGGAAGGTATTCACGTTGAAGTTAATTGAATAAGTTACCCCTTCAGGCAATGTTTTTTCAATAGACTTAAGGTATTCCTCTATATTCTGTACCACTGAGTGGGCATTTGCTCCAGGAGTTTGAGAAATCCCCATGGCAATAGCTGGGCGCCCCTTACTCTCGGAGAAGCTCGTATATCCCATGGCACTGAGTTCCACTTCGGCTACATCTTTTAGGCGAAGGATACGCCCACCATCCATAGCTTTAAGTACAATATTTTCATACTCGGAAACTTTATTATATTTCCCCTTGTACTTGATGGTATATTCGTAAGAGCTACCACTATTCTGCCCCAAGGTACCGGCAGCCGCCTCCAAGCTCTGAGAAGAAATGGCCGCAGTAACCTCTGTTGGGTTCAGTTTATATGCCTGAAGCTTCTGAGGGTCCAGCCATATACGCATAGAGTAGTTTTTCCCTCCGAACTCCTCAGCATCTCCTACCCCTGTGATACGCTTGAGTCCTGGAATCACATTGATCGCCAAGTAATTCTCCAAGAATACCTCATCGATTTCAGGGTTATCCGAGAAGAAAGTAAGGAACATCAGGTTACCTGCCTCACGCTTCTCTACGGTTACCCCTGCTTGCTTTACCTCAGCAGGGAGAATCGCATTGGCATACGATACACGATTTTGTACCAATACCGCAGCATTGTCTGGATCCATTCCATTTTTGAAATATACCGTGATATTGGCTGAACCACTATTGGAAGCAGAAGAGACAATATAGTCCATATTCTCCACCCCATTGATCTGTTCTTCGAGCGGAATTACTACTGCCTTGAGCACAGTCTCGGCATTGGCACCTCCATAGCTTGCCCTTACCGATACGGTTACAGGAGCAATATCTGGGTATTGTGATACAGGAAGTGAAAGGATTCCCAATACCCCCAAGATCACTATCAAGATAGAAATTACCGTTGATAGTACCGGTCTGTTAATAAAACTTTTTATCATAAAAAACTAATTATTCAGTATTAAAATTCTTGTTTGGTAGGACGTAGCGTAATCTCGTTGATAGCCACTTCTTCGGGTTCGCCAATGGCATAAGCTATCGCTCTGGCCACGGAGGAAGCAGGAATCTCATACGCCTTATAGAAAGCTTGTATATTCTCGCTGGCCTCAGGGTCGGAGCTGCCGTACTTGAGTTCGCTCTCCACCGCCCCAGGGTAAAGTGTAGTAACACGTATATTTTCTTTGGCTACTTCTATACGCAAACCCTCACTAATTGCCTTAACTGCAAACTTTGTTCCGCTATACACCGTACCACGACCTGCTGCCACTCGCAAGCCTGCCACCGACGATAGGTTGATGATGTGTCCGCTGTGTTGCTGCTGCATCGTAGGCAATACCGCCGCGATGCCATAGAGCACCCCTTTTACATTAATATCAATCATCTTGTCCCATTCTTCCACTTTGAGTTTGTCCAAAGTGGCTTGAGGCATAATCCCTGCATTGTTAATCAGTACATCGATACGGTCATACCTCTTGAGTGTCTCCTCTGCAATACGCTCTACATCGCTTTGTACAGCCACATCGGCAACTACCACGAGGGCTTCGCCCCCTTGCGAGATGATTTGAGAAGCTAATTTTTCCAGACGCTCCTTACGCCGAGCGGCTAAAACTACCTTAGCTCCATATTTTGCCAAGAGCAAGGCAGTAGCTTCTCCCAGTCCACTGCTAGCACCGGTGATAATCACTACTTTATTTTTGATATTTTCGGTCATAATTACTGTATGTTACTTTGTCTGATTGTGGATAAAGACTTCCTTTGCTTACCCTGTGAGTCGAAATTCTCAGGGGAAAGCCATTGCTCAAGAGCGCGTTTGTTAGCTTCCCATTCCTTATCTATCATAGCAAACCAAGCGGTGTCGCGCGAACGGCCTTTGTAAACCACTGCCTGCCTGAATGTACCCTCATATACAAAGCCCAAGCGCTCCGCAGCACGGCGCGAAGGTTCATTAAGGCTGTCACACTTCCATTCGTAACGCCTGTATTGAAGGACTTCAAACACATATTTCGCCAACAAATACTGCACCTCTGTAGCCATACGCGTACGCTGTAAAGCCGGCGAATAGTTCACCCACCCCACTTCTATCACTCTGTTTTTAGGGTCTATACGCATTAGGGCGAGCGTACCCACTGCCTTTCGTGTTTGTTTATCTACAATCGTCAGAAAATAAGGGTCAGCAGAGGCTTCCTGCTTGGTGAGTAAAGCGTGCAACTCCTCTTTGTTCTTTGCAGGAGCTATAGATAAATAAGTCCAATCGGGCATCACGGTATTGGCTTCCAAATAGAAATCACTCAAATCGTCTAAGTGTTTGGCTACCGAAAGAGGTTCCAACCGGCAATAATTTCCCTCTAAAAGGGTTATATGAGGGGTTGCCCCTACTGAAAAATCAGGTAATGCCTCCCCTATGGGTTGATTATATTGGTTTGTGATCATTGTATATTTTTAGATAATCGGTTGATACGCCAAGCATTTGTCTACCACTTCCTCGACGGTGGGGTCGTAGGAGGAAATATCCATAGTGCGGGCGTTGTAGTTTTCCGGATAGAAGAATAACGAACTGCCCTCGGGGTGAGGTACATTGCGATCGAAGCGCTCCATTAGCTCCTCTTGGTGATCGTCATCGGTTTCTTCTATGATTTGGTTCCCTAATTGTATGAGTTCTTCTCGGGTCATTCGGTAAAAAAATAAGTTTTTATACTATTTAGAGGCAATCGTTCTCAGTGCCTTTTTTACAATATACTTGGTTTCTTTGGTAGGACTTTCGCACTCCCAACGCTCACAAAGAGCTGTTACGAAATCGGGACGGGTTTTGCTGGCATCGTTCAGCCAGTTTCCTACGCTATCTTGCACATACTTTGCCTTATCGGACTTCAATTTGTCTAATATAGGCAAATACTGTTCTGGTTTTTCTTTCAAGGCTTCTATATGAGCACACCAAACACCCCGCGGGCGCAAGGCTTCTGTACTAAACCTACGTATATTCTCATCTTCACTTTCTGCCCAATGGGAGAGAAAACCAATTGAAAAGTCTAAATGCTCGCTCATTTCGGGGCGTAATGCCATCCAAATAATCTCACGAACGCCAAAATGACTATCGGCTACCAAAGGTTTTAGTTTGTGTAGCT
>CAJPPS010000138.1 GCA_905372595.1 uncultured Capnocytophaga sp.
TAGGCATAATAAAAGTGATTTCAGCATCTGTATTTTCGCTTTTATAGCTAATAACACCGTCATTGTGTAGTTTTTCTAATTTTTTTTGTACTTCTAAAGCTGTAATATGTAAATTAGTAGCTATATTTTCTATTCTAAAAGAGATATTTTGTTCGTGAATTCCTGAATATTTACGCATAAGGAAGAAAAGAAGTTCTTTTTCTTGGATATTTCTTTGTAAATAATCAATAGCTTCTCTACTAGAAATAAGAATTCGTACGGTAGCTTTCCTAAAAAAGGCTTGGCTAAGAGAAAGAATACCGTTACGGTCTAGAACTTCCAATCCTTGGTATATTTTTAGAGCGTCTAACTGTGTTTTCTGGGCAAAATCAGCAAGGTTGAAGATAAAAGAATTGCCTTCACCTTCTCCTATGGCTAAATGGAAATAACTACAGAGTTTAGGAAACATTTCTTTAAGAAAAGAGACCGAAACTTGGCTTCGTTCGGTATCAACTAAGAGTTTTTTTACATCATTATCATTATATAGAATAATAGCGAAGGCTTTGAGCCCATCGCGTCCTGCTCGTCCCGCTTCTTGGAAGTAGTCTTCTAAGGAATTTGGTAAGTCCCAATGAATGACAGTTCGTACATCTGCTTTGTCAATTCCCATCCCGAAGGCATTGGTAGCTACCATTATCTGGATATCAGCTAATCTCCACATTGCCAATCGTTTGCCTTTTTCTTCCACAGAAAGTCCTCCGTGAAAGCTCATAGCAGAGAACCCTTCTTCACAAAGATGATGAGCCAGTTCTTCACTTAATCGTCTGTTTCTAACATAAATAATACTACTCCCTTTGTTTTTCAAGAGAATACGCTCTAATCGGTTCCATTTGTTGTCTATTTTATAAGTCATATAAGCCAAATTAGAACGAATGAGACTTCCTTTGATAACAGAAGCTTTAGGAATCTGTAAATTCTCCAGAATATCCCTTTGGACTCTTTCGGTAGCTGTAGCTGTAAGGGCAATGATGGGAATATGTGGAAACCATTCTCTGAGTTTTTTACATTCTAGGTAGGCAGGACGAAAATCCTTTCCCCAATGGGAAATACAGTGGGCTTCATCAATCACAATATAGTTAATAGAAGAGGCTTTCAGTCGGGTAGTGACTTCATTATTATTCAGGCGTTCGGGAGCCATATACAGGAACTTATAGGCTTCACTTTGCACATTGCTCATTAGCCGTTCTAGTTCGTAAAAAGGGATATTTCCAGCCAAAGCCAAAGCAGAGATACCTCTATCAGTAAGGTTTTTTACTTGATCCTCCATTAGAGAAATAAGAGGAGAGATGACCAGGCACACTCCGTCTTTCATCAAGGCAGGTACCTGAAAACAGATTGATTTTCCACCTCCTGTGGGAAGCATTGCTAGGGTATCATTTCCCTGAAGGATAGAGGTTATGATAGGTTCCTGAGTAGGTCGAAATTTATCATATCCCCAGTGTTTCTTGAGAATCTCTAAGGCAAAGGTATCCATATGTAAATTATTTTTGTCTGAATAAAATAGGATAATTGAAGTGACAAAAGTACACATTCTTTTTGAAATGGTGAAGTTATTTGGATAACTCAATAAAAAATAATACCTTTGTGCATTTGTAAAAACAAATTTAAAGATTACTTTAAAATTAATTTTAGTAAAATGGATAGAGTCCTTCGTATAGGAACCCGTGATAGTGAGCTTGCTCTTTGGCAGGCTAGGAAAGTACAGTCTCTTCTGGAGGCTTTAGGATATATTACAAAATTGGTACCTGTAAAATCACAAGGAGATCTTACACTGGATATTCCTTTGTATGCAATGGGGATTACAGGAGTTTTTACCAAAGTCCTTGACATAGCTATGTTACAAGACAAGATAGATATAGCGGTTCACAGTATGAAGGATGTGCCTACACTTCTTCCTCAGGGAATTGTAAAGGGGGCAGTACTTAAGCGTGCTAATGTACAGGATGTGCTTGTATATAAGGAAAACTTAGATTTTCTTACTCAGCAAGAGGTAATCATCGCTACAGGAAGCTTACGTCGTAAGGCACAGTGGTTACGCAGGTATCCTACCCATACTATAGAGAACTTAAGAGGAAATATTAACACCCGCTTACAAAAACTAGAAGATAGCTCTTGGCAAGGAGCTATTTTTGCGGCTGCTGCCTTGGAAAGATTGAATAAAAATCAGCTTCAAGTAAAGGCATTGGACTGGATGACTCCAGCTCCAGCACAAGGAGCTATTATCGTGGTGGCTAAGCAAGAGGATGCTTATACCCGAGAAGCTTTGGCTCTTATCAATGATCTACCTACAGACTTAGAAACAGATATAGAACGTCGCTTCCTAAGGCGATTGGAGGGAGGCTGTACAGCACCTATCGGTGCAAAAGCTACCCTTGAGGGAGAGCAACTCTCTTTTGTAGGAAATCTTTTTTCCTTAGATGGGAAGTCAGTCTCTGAAGTTAAGAAAACTATCCCTATAACAGCGATAGAGGATTTTCCTGAAGCCTGTGCTGATGAAGTACTATATAATGGAGGAAGAGAGATGATGGAAGAGATACGTAAAGTAATGAATATCAAGAAATAATGCTTGTAAAGATATTTGATATTGTTCATCGTCATAAGTTTTTGTCTTTCCTGTTACTCTTTCTATGGGCAGGAGTGGCTTTTTGGGCAGTTTTAAAACTACGTTTTGAAGAAGATATTACAAAGGTACTTCCTCAGAATGAAAAAACTTCTCTTACAGCTAAGGTACTTAAACAATTAAATTTCTCCGATAAGATATCGGTGATTATAACTGAGGAATCAGAAGGTTCTTTCTCAGATATGCAACAGCTTACAGAAGTTCTTTGCGATAGTCTGTATCAATCATTCCCTCAGTATTTTACAGATATTCAAGGGATTGTATCCGAAGAAGAGATTGACCAAACGTGGGAGTTTGTCAATCAACATTTGCCACTATTTTTGGAAGAGCAAGATTACATTTCTCTTGAACGTCACTTACAGCCAGATAGCTTAAAAGCTTTAGTAGAAGGGCATTATCGTATGATGCTTACTCCTGCAGGAATGGTTACCCAACAGTTTGTTCGTAAGGATCCTTTTTCGCTTACATTCAAGGGATTACAGAAGCTCCAACAACTCAATATAGGTACAGACCTAACCCTTTCACAAGGTTATTTAACCACTTCTGACCAGCAACATATTCTTTTCTTTCTTGATCCTGTATATCAAGGAAGTGATACAGAACATAATACAGCTTTTGTACAAGGGCTAGAACAACTCCAAGACCAGCTTAACCAGCAGTACAAAGGGAAAGCTTCTTGTGAATTCTTTGGAGCTCCTTTTATTTCAGTTAGTAATGCTTCTCAGATTAAAGCCGATATTCTCACTACTGTGATTATTTCTCTTACGGCTTTGTGCTTGCTTTTAGTCTTTTTCTATAGAAGTATTTCGGTGCCTCTGATTGCTTTTGTACCCTCTCTTTTTGGAGTACTTACAGCACTGGCTTTTCTGTACTTGCTCAAAGGAAGTATATCCGCTATTTCAATCAGTTTGGGAGCTGTCCTTCTGGGAGTTACCATAGATTATTCTTTACATATTCTTACTCATTATAAAGTAGCCAAAGATAGTGTGGAGCTTTATCGTTCGGTTACGATACCCATTCTTTTGAGCAGTATAACTACAGCTATTTCTTTTCTATGTCTTCTCTTTGTACATTCAGAAGTTATGCGAGATTTAGGGATATTTGCTTCGGTGGGAATTATGGTTTCTGCATTGCTTTCATTGCTTTTGATTCCTCATTTCTATAGAGGAAATCGCACAATAGAAGCCCGTAAAACTTTTCTGGATAGGGTAGGAGCTTATCCATTTCACCAGAAGAAATGGGTGGTAGGAGCTTGTTTGCTCTTTATTCTGGGGAGTTTTCTGGCTTTCAAGGAAGTACTATTCAATGGAGATATATCTTCAGTGAATTACCTCAATGACCGATATGCTCAAGCACAGCAAAAGCTAGAAATGCTTACAGATAGTAAGTACAAATCCCTCTATGCTACAGCTTATGGCAATTCCTTAGAGGAAGCTCTTGAACAGAATTATAATTTGCACCATTCTCTGGAGCAAATGCAGAAGGATGATAAGCTTAAGCAATTTTCTTCTTTAGGAGCGATTGTTCTTCCCCAAAAAGAACAACAAAAACGCTTAGAACGCTGGCGAACTTTCTGGAATGAAGAACGTATAGGGCAGATAGAACAAGAAATAACTTATTTTACTCAAGAAGTAGGCTTTAAGGCTTCTATGTATGCTCCTTTCTTTGCTTATCTGAAAGAATCTCCTCAACCTATTACTTCTCTTGCAGAATATGAAGCACTTTCAGCGATTCCTATAAAAGATTTTATTACAGAAAAA
>CAJPPS010000139.1 GCA_905372595.1 uncultured Capnocytophaga sp.
TGGCACAAGTTTGTGAATTGACAGGTAAAAAAGCAATGGGTGGAAACAATGTTTCACACGCAATGAACAAAACCAAAAGAAAATTTAAAGCAAATTTAACTACTAAGCGTTTCTACATTCCAGAAGAAGACCGCTGGATTACCCTACGCGTTTCAACAAGCGCTATCAAAACTATTAACAAAAAAGGGATTTCTGCAGTACTTAAAGAAGCTAAGGAAAAAGGATTTATAAAATAATATAACAATTATAACAATGGCAAAGAAAGGTAACAGAATACAAGTAATCCTAGAATGTACTGAACATAAAGATTCTGGAATGCCAGGAACTTCAAGATACATTACTACCAAAAACAAAAAAAACACTCCAGATAGATTAGAACTTAAAAAATTCAATCCTATCCTTAAGAGAATGACTGTTCATAAAGAAATTAAATAAGAATAACTATGGCAAAGAAAACAGTAGCAACTTTACAAGGAAAATCTAAGAGATTAACCAAAGTAATCAAAATGGTAAAATCTCCAAAAACAGGTGCTTATACCTTTGTAGAAGGAGTAATGGCTCCTGAACTAGCTGATGAATTTTTGAAAAAGAAATAAATAAAATAGGAGTTCAATCTCCTATTTATTTTTTGTGCTATTTGAAAACTATTTGATAAGACTATTCAGATTATTTTGAATAGTTTTTGTATTTTGTGAGTAAATGAAACAAGCTGTTCGCAGGATTATAGGAATTTCATACCTTCTTAGCTTTCTTCTAATAGGGATCATTGCGATGCCTATTCTGGCTAATATTTTTACTCTTATACAGCGGAATGATATTCTTATATCTCCTTCTTCTTATCAGAAAAAAACTATATTGATGGATTCCATTGATTTCTACAGATACAAAAGTAGAGCTATTTCTCCCATAGGATATGCTAAAGAACTCAATAATTATAAAACCAAAATTATCTTTGAAAAGAACGCTCAAGTAGAAAATTTTTCTGATTCTTCTTACTTTAAGAATGATAAGAAAAATTATATGGTACAAGTATGGTATAAAAAAGGAAGTAAATATGCCTACCCAACTAAAAAAACCGAAAAAATATTTCCTGTAAAAAGGTATATAATAAAATATCTAGACCTCCTCCCCTTTTGGATTCTCTGTTTCTTGCTCAATAGAATTATCAAGTATATAATGGATAAAAGTATCCGTAGCACCAGCCTTTGATTTGATATAGTTATAGTTAAGAAGTCCTGCCTTTTCCCTCCGGATAACATTAGTAAATAATGTTGAAGCTACCTCTATAAATTCTGTAGTATTCTTTATAGAAAAAATTCCCCCTCGCTCAATAAGTTCTTTCGCTTCATTAAACTTTTCATAGTGCTTACCAATTACTACAGGCACACGGAACACAGCCGGCTCTAGTACATTATGTAAGCCCTTTGTACCCATTCCGCCTCCTACATAGGCTACAGAGGCATAGCTATATATTCTGGTAAGTAAGCCTATCGTATCTATAATTAGAACCTGATATGCAGATAAATCCTTATCTTGAGCTTCTGAAAATAGTATAGTAGGCTTCTTAATAGCTTCTTTAAGAGTATTTATTTGGTTTTTATCCCCTACTTGATGTGGAGCTATTACAAACTTCATATTACCTTTATAAGCGTTTAGAAAAGGTAAATAAACACTTTCATCAGCCTTCCAGGAACTCCCAAAAACCATACAAGGAGCTACTCCCAAGAATTGTTCCATAAAAGGAAGTTTATTATCTCGTGAAAGAATCTCTAATACCCTATCAAAACGAGTATCTCCACTTACCATTACATTAGAGAACCCTATAGATTGCAATAATAGTTTAGCTCCTTCATTCTGTACAAAAAAATAAGTGAAACAAGAAAGCACCTTACGCATTCCTAAACTTCTCTTCTTAAAAAACAACTGTTCCTGACGAAAAACACCCGAAACTAAGTAGGTAGGTATACCTCTATTCTTAAGCGCATAGAGATAATTCTGCCAAAATTCATATTTGATAAATATAGCCATTTCTGGGTGTAATAGGTCTAAAAAATGATTTACTCGCTTAGGTAAGTCCATTGGTAGATATAGGAGTAAATCAGCATCTTTACTATACTTTTTAGCCTCATATCCTGAAGGAGAAAAAAAGGTTACCACCAGTTTTTTTTCAGGAAACCTCCTCTTAAGCTCCTTAATAATAGGCAATCCTTGTTCATATTCACCCAAAGAAGCCGTGTGAATCCAAATTACCTTATCTTCAGGAAAAATATGAGCTTGTAAAAGAGAAAAACTTAGTTTTCTTCCTCTGTAAAAAAACTTTATTTTCTTACTAAATAAAGAAAGAATAGGTAAGAAA
Source organism: uncultured Capnocytophaga sp. (assembly GCA_905372595.1). Classification (GTDB taxonomy): domain Bacteria; phylum Bacteroidota; class Bacteroidia; order Flavobacteriales; family Flavobacteriaceae; genus Capnocytophaga. The sequence goes on from CAJPPS010000139.1 coordinate 2,357, forward strand.
GCATCTACTATATAAGTCAGGAAAGTATAGATAGTATTCATTCACAAAATTTTCTACAAAGGTACATCTTTTTATCCATAATAAAGCAAAGAGAGCGTACTTTTTCAAGTACGCTCTCTTAATTTACCACTTTAATCTATCTTTACTCTTTAAGGTAGAGCCATCCAGATTTCTGTTGTGAATGATTATTACCATCTACATACTCTAGGATATAGTAGTAAGTTCCTTGAGGAAGCTTAGTATCCTTAGCAATGATAGCTTTTCCATTAGCATAACCTTTGAAAGGATCTGAGTTGGAATATCCTTCTTTTTCATACACTAATACTCCCCAACGATTGAAGATTTTAAGTGTATTCTTAGGATAGGCTTCAATTCCTTCAATAATAAATCCATCATTAAGATTATCTCCGTTTCCTGATATTGCATTAAATACCTTCAATGGAGTATCATTGGCTACAACAATAGTAACAATTGCTTCTTTGCAATTAGTCATATCTGATACCTGACAGATACGATATTTCACTATATAGGTTCCTGAAGGAGCTCCTTGTGGCACTGAAATATCTCCATTGGTAGCAAGCTCTACTCCTGTAAGTCCTCCATCAGTTACTATAGAAAGCTGAACCAAGGAAGTATCTGTAATAGGCTCTTCAGCTAGACTATCGCTTCCATTAACTGTATTATTCAATACATTTCCTACAACTGTTTTCACAGCTGATTGTACAGGGGTAGCTGAGAAATCATCATTCTTTGCTTCCAATGCATCATATAACCTAATAGTAGCTGTAGCTGTCTGACAAGCTGAACCATCTATCTTACAAACTTCATAGGTATGAGTATAAGTTCCATTAGGTGTATTAGGAGCTATCGTAATCTTACCTTCTGCATCCATAGTAATATATTGTGAATTACTTGAAGTACCTGGGGTAAAGGTTACATCTGTACCTATGGTAGGATTCTTTCTTCCATTAATCTCATCATTTGCTAATACACTTGGAGTCGTAAGTCCTGCTTTAGGATTAGGATAATCAAATACATCTTCTGCAGCTGCAAAATCTACCACTTCTATAGTTGCTATAGCATAAGCTGAACGAGTTCTATCAGTCTTATCTATAATTGTATAGTAGTATCTATGTATTCCTAGAGGTGCATTTGGTTTCACTGTAATACGTCCATCACTATTCATTTCCAAATAACGATCCTCATTATAACCTCGTCCTGTAGTAAATTCTACTTTTACATCATCAGCAGAAAGTCCTACTTTGGTTCCTAAAGTATCATTATCCAATACACTCGGAGTAAGACCTCCTAGAGTACCTATTTTCCAAGTTCCATCATCCTGAGCTGCAATAGTTACTACTGCAGAAGGGACAACCACTTTTACAGTACCTGTTTCACAGGTATTACTATTTGCTTTATCACACACCTTATAAGTAATATTATACTCACCTGGGGTAAGGCCTCCTGGTACATTAATCTTACCATCAGCATCTATGGTTGCTCCTGTACCATTATCATCAGTAATAGCAATTGTCACATTATCAGTAGTAGCAGGGGTGCCATTAATAGTATCATTGCTTAATACATCTACTGTTCCTCCTGTACTAGGGACTGTACTATTTCCATCAGGATTTATCTGAATGTTAGAAGTAGTAATAACTACTCTTACAGTACCCGTCTGACAATTGGTAGGATTTGCTCTATCACATACTGTATAGGTAATGGTATGTTCTCCTGGTGCAAGTCCTCCTGGTACATTAATTTTACCATCTGGATCTATTGTTGCTCCCGTACCATCATCATCTGTAATAGTTATAATTACATTATTAGTAGTAGCAGGGTTGCCATTAATTTTATCATTACCCAATACATCTACTTTACCTCCTATACTTGGTACAGATCTATTACCATCTGGATTCACCTCAATTGTAGAAGGAACTACAACCTTAACAGAACCTGTCTGACAAGTATTACCATTATTCTTATCACATACTTTATAAGTAATAGTATATTCACCAGGGGTAATACCACTTGTTACATTAATTTTAC
>CAJPPS010000140.1 GCA_905372595.1 uncultured Capnocytophaga sp.
ATTTTTTATTGTTTGGTATCAAAAAAAATCATACCTTTGCAAAAAAATAAAAGAATGGATTATACAAATAAAACAATTGGAGAAATTGTAGCGGCAGATTTTCGTACTGCAGCAATTTTTAAAAAACATGGGATTGATTTTTGTTGTCGAGGAGGAAGAACAATAGAAGAGGCTTGTGAGAAGAAAAAAGTTCTAGAGGAGCAACTTATAGACGAACTTTCCTCCTTGCCTAGCGGAAATGGAGATACTGTAGATGTAACAGGTTGGCCTCTTGATCTTTTAACAGACTATATAGTAAAAATACATCACGAATATGTAAGGGAAAAAACACCTATTTTATTACAATTCTTGGACAAACTTTGTAAAGTACACGGAGATAGACATCCTGAGCTTTTTGAGATTAATCAGCTTTTCACAGAAAGTGCTCATGACCTATCAGAACACTTACAAAAAGAAGAACGAGTATTGTTTCCTTTCATAGAAAAACTTGTAAAAGCCTCTCAAACAGGAGAACCTTTAGAAGCTACTCATTTTGGAACAGTAGAGAACCCTATTGAAATGATGAAACATGAGCATACTGTAGAGGGTGATCGTTTTGCAAATATAGCAAAGCTTACTAGTGGCTATTTACCTCCAGCAGATGCTTGTAATACCTACAAAGTTACTTATGCAATGTTAGAGGAATTTGAGAATGACCTTCACCGTCATATTCACTTAGAGAATAATATCTTATTCCCTAAGGCAATTGCACTAGAGAAAAAAATGAAGTAAATACTTAATAACTCATAGCAATTTAATTTAAGGAGAGAAACTACTTGGAAAAAATCTAAGTAGTTTTTTTGTTTTACATTATAAATAGTGCTACCTTTGCACACCAAATACAAGTGATTTATGGTAACATACCTTATTGTTTTCTTAGGAGTTGCACTCTTGCAGGGTGTATTATTGTGGAAAGGCTATCAAAAGGCAGGCTACAAAGCTTGGCAAGCCTTCGTGCCAGTGTGGAATATGCTTATTCTTTTCAAAATTATTCAGCGACCTTGGTGGTGGATATTCCTAGTATATTTACCTGTAATAGGGAATATTATGGCAATTGTACTAGCCTATGAATGGTTACATGTTTTTGGTTATCGCCAAAAGCGTTATACTCTTCTCGCTGTGCTTACTTTTGGGATTTATCTTTCTTATGTAACTTATTTGACTAAAACACAATATTTAGGAAAAAATGAGGCTATTATAGCAGAAAATGTTCCTTCTTGGCTTAATGGTATTCTTTATGCAGTAGTAGCAGCTTCTACTATTCATACCTATTTTATTCAGCCTTATACTATTCCTACTTCATCTCTAGAGAAAACACTTCTGGTGGGGGACTTTCTTTTTGTAAGTAAGTTCCATTATGGAGCACGTTTGCCTATGACACCTTTTTCGATGCCTATGGTACATGATACAATTCCTGTATTAAAGACCAGATCCTATTTACCTCAACCTCAGTTGCCTTATTTACGATTACCTGCTATAGAAAAAGTAAAAAGAAATGATATAGTAGTTTTCAATTGGCCTACCGATACAGTACGATTTTTCAGAGACCCTTCAGGTATTCACGCATACAAACCTGTAGATAAGAAATCTCATTATGTGAAGAGAGCAGTGGCCATTCCTGGCGATAAATTGGAAATACGTGATGGAGAAGTTTTTATTAATGATAAGAAAGAAACTTATCCAGTAAGAGCTAAGCTACAAACTTCCTACACAGTAGAAACAGCTCCTGAATTCAGGGACTATTTGGTTAATTTGTATGGAGGGCAATATACAGCAGAACAACTTCTCCCAGTTCTTTTATTCCAAAACTTTAGTGTTACAGATGCTTCAGGATTTAGTAGCCCAACTGAATTCATTGTACAATCAGCTACAGATGAAGTAGCTGAAAAAATACGTCAATTACCTCATATAAAAAATGTGAGTAAGATATTAGCTCCTAGAGAGTATAATCCTGCTATTTTTCCTCATAGCAAGAATTATTCTTGGAGTGAAGATAATTTTGGTCCTGTAGAAATCCCTGCTCAAGGAAAAACTATACAACTATCTATAGAAAATCTACCTTTGTATAAGCGTATTATTACAGAATATGAAGGTAATGAGTTGTCTGTACAAGGGAGTGATATATTTATCAATGGACAAAAGGTAAATACTTATACATTCCTACAGAATTATTATTGGATGATGGGGGATAATCGTCATAATTCTGAGGATAGTCGTTATTGGGGATTTGTTCCTTTTGATCATATTGTAGGAAAACCTGTTCTTATCTGGATGAGTTGGGATGCAAATGCTTCTGGTTTTGATAAAATTCGTTGGAACCGACTCTTTACTACTGTAAATGGAGAGGGGGAACCTGTCTCTTATCTTTATTGGGTATTAGGACTAGGAATATTGGGTTACATTGGCTACGAGGTGTATAAGAAAAAATACAGAGGAAAAGCTAAAAAATCATAACAATGAGATCTTTATTACATCCTACCTATTTTCCTACCATAGCCTCCTTTTCTCTTTTGGTGAAGGAACAATGTCTGTTAGAAGTATCAGATAATTATCAGAAACAGACTTTTCGGAATCGTACCTACATCTATGGGGCAAATGGCAAACAGATTCTTACAGTTCCTATTTTGCATACAGGAGGGGACACAGGGCGTCAGTTCTATAAGGAAGTAAGGGTAGATAACAGTGTATCGTGGCAGAAAATCCATTGGAAAACTTTACAAACAGCTTACCGAACCTCTCCTTATTTTGAATATTATGAAGATAAGATAGCTCCTATATTTGAGCAAGCCTATACTTTTTTGTTAGATTTGAATCTCAAAACAATAGAAGTTCTCTTGGACTGCTTACATTGTTCTGTAAAATGGGAAAAAACTACTCAATATCAAGAAAATTATGACCAAGTAAGTGATTTTCGCTATCTTTCTAATGCAAAAAAGACACACTCTATAGAACAGGATCCTTATTATCAGATATTTTCGGATAAATATGGATTTGTAGCACAGTTAAGTGTTCTAGATTTACTTTTTCACGAAGGAAATTATACCTTAAGTTATTTAAAGGAAAAGATAATCATCAAATAGATAAAATGACACTCATCAAGGGTGTCATTTTTATTTAAGGAGCTTTGTATGTTTTTTCTTTAGTTTTCTTATAAAGAGGAATCATATAGGAAAGAGTATAATTATAATTAATACCGAACTTACTTCCTTCCCATACACGTTGTACCCCTGGTATCCAGAAGTTAGGGAAATCATTTTTCTGTTGATATAATAAAAAACTGAACCTTACAGAGGCACCTGCATAGAAGTGCTTAAAGAGCTCTACTTTCATTCCTAAGATAGCTTCTAACCAGTGAGCAGTACGTCCTTTATAAGTTGTAAGAATATCAGATTGTGTTCCTATAACCGATTCATTCCAATAATTGTGAAGAGTATGTAGGGTATAGCCTGTTACCTCTTGGTTAAAAGTGGAAAATCCATAACGCCCTCCAAAATAAATCATATTCTCCATTCCATACCAGTTGGTATAGGAATTATAATCTACTCCTAGCTTAATGTATTGCCCATTGGTTGTAAAATCAAAATAGTCTGTATGGCTAGATTTACGTTCTTTTCCGACTTCTCCAGCAAAATAATAACGATAATTCCATCTATAATCCCCAACAATTTCTAATCCTTGATAATTTTTGTCAAGAAAAGATCGAATAGGCTTGGTAATATCAGCACCAAGGCGTAATCCATATTGTTGGTAATAGGTTTTTTCGTTATTTTCTTCCTTTTTTATAGTTTCCTTTGATTCTTCAAGTGGTTTTTCTTGAGAAATGCTAGGAAAACAACAATATAAACTAATAAAAAATATGAATGCTAGCTTGTTTTTCATTTTCTATTTTTCTAAACATTACTTGTACTCGATTAATCCAAGGAATATTACCAGAGATAGAGTCGGAGGTAGCTGTAATTTGGTCATATATAATTTTGTAGCCACAGCCTTTATCTGAAAATATTTGTGAGGCATTAGCATTGATTTTTAGGGTTACTTGGGTACCACGAGTAAGGTTCCCTCTACTATCTACCACGGCATCTTTTACAAGAATAAAGGAAGATTCTCCAGAAGTTAGCCTTAGAGGAAGAGCTAAGGAATCAGTTGTAGAGATAGGTTGTATGGGTCTATTTTGGTCTTTTCCAATGACCAACAGATTATTTACAGGTTTTGTCCTACGAGGAGCATCCTTATCATAGATACGTACAATAAGGCGAGGAGTAACTACATTATCGGTACAGATATCATCACTTTCGCAACTAATGAGAAAAAGTAAGACAAACAAAAATAAAAATTGTTTCATTATTGAATTATTT
>CAJPPS010000141.1 GCA_905372595.1 uncultured Capnocytophaga sp.
ATTTATATGATGGAGATTATTTGCGTTTGCAAAATGTTAGACTTTCTTATAAGCTAAAAAATGAATGGTTAGAAGGTACATATCTAAAAGGAGTGGAGGTATATGCTTTGGGTGATAATGTTTGGACACATATATTTGACAAAAATTATAAAGGAGATCCTGATTTTACTGTAGATGGATATACTAATTTTGCGCTCCCTTCTCTTAGAACAATAAGTTTTGGGTTGAATGTTAACTTATAAAATGTAAAAAAATGAAAAAAATTATATATACTCTTTTTTCTCTTTTAAGTGGAGTGACCCTGATTTCTTGCAGTAAAGATTTCACTGAAACACAATTTTTCCAAGAAAAGCAAGCTCAACCCCTTACTTCTGTAGAGGAACTGACATCGTTTGTCAATGGAACTTACGCAAGAATGCGTGATGTAAATTATTTAGGAGCCTATTATCTAGCCTATGGAGAGGTTCGCTCTGATGAGATGTATAACCTTCAAAAATACGGAAGGTTAGTAGAGACAGGAGATTATACACTTATTGCAAGCAAAAGAGACCCTAGATATACTTGGGAACATATCTATAGAGTGGTTGCCAATGCTAACTTTATTATTGCAACTTCTGAAAATCTCACTTGGTTACGCTCTACAGATGCAACTGCTATAGCCAATCAGGTGAAAAATCTAAAAGCTCAAGCATATGCTATACGAGGAATTGCTTTCTTTGATTTACTTCGTCTTTATGGGCAAAAGTATGTAGAAAATGGTACGGGATTAGGAATACCTATTCCTACAGTATATAATCCTACAGCACGTTCTTCAAGACCTACTATAGAACAAACAGAAAATCAGATAGAAGTAGACTTAGCAAAGGCTCTTGAACTTTTTCAGGATGTGGCTACTTATCAGGGAGTTAGTCTGGATGATTTAGTGAATACTTCAGATAAGACAGCTATATCTCCTCTGGCAGTAAAGCTTTATCAATCTCGTTTCTATTTATATAAAGAAAATTGGGCTCAGGTAAGAACTCTTTCTCTTGAAATTCTAAATTCAGGAAAATATGCTATAATGCCCTCAGCGGATTTGCTAGCTTCTTTCGTGAAACCTAGTGCAACCAATAGTATCTTTGAGTTGGCGGTAGGGGTAAATGGTTCTCTAGGAACGGACTCTTATGAATATTTGTTAAATAGTGGAGGGTATGGAGATCTCTTGCTTACTCCAGCAGCTGTAGCATTATATGATAACGCCGATGTAAGGAAAAGCCTCCTAGTAGAGGATGATGGAGACTATTATCTAGATAATAAATTTCCAGATCTTAAATCACAGACTAATGTAAAGTTGGCACGAGTAGAAGAAGTGTATTTGAACTTAGTTGAGGCTTACTTAAGAGAAAATGATGAAACAAATGCACTTACTTATTATAACCGATTAAGGACACAACGAGGACTTTCAGCAAGTGCAAATGTTACTTTTGAAGATTTCAGAAATGAAAAACTTAGAGAACTTGTAGGGGAAGGCTTCCGTTATTGGGATTTGCTTCGTTGGAGTAAAATAGATAATACATTTGTAATTCCTCAATATAATAAAACAGGTGTTTCTGACCCAACCAAGAACAAAACAGTTCCTAATGATTTGTTTGCATTTCCAATACCTCAAACAGAGATAGATAGTCCCTACAGTGATGTAGCTCAGAATCCAGGGTATTAGCATTTATTATTTGTGTTTTTATAGAAATAGGTTATTCTTCATCGATAAGGATAACCTATTTAATTTGTTGATATACAGTATTTTGTGTGCCATTTGAAAAAAATAAGAATTTAATTTTTAAAATATATAGATTTTTATTATCTTTGACGGCTAAAAACTCACTTTTATTTATATCTTAAAAAGATATTTTAAATTCTTAATAAATAGACATATATTTTCATAAAATAAAATTATACAATGGGATTTTTTGATTTCTTAACAGAGGAAATTGCCATTGACTTAGGTACGGCAAATACACTTATTATCCACAAGGACAAAGTAGTAGTGGATAGTCCTTCTATAGTAGCTCGTGATTTGAGTTCTAATAAAATCATAGCTGTAGGAAGAGAAGCACAACTGATGCAAGGAAAGACTTACGAACGTATAAAAACAATTCGTCCTCTTAAGGATGGAGTAATTGCAGATTTTGATGCTTCTGAACAAATGATAAATGCTTTTATAAGGAGTATCCCTCCTTTGAAAAGACGTTTTTTCTCTCCTTCACTTAAGATTGTTGTTTGTATTCCTTCAGGAATTACAGAAGTGGAAATGAGAGCAGTAAAAGAATCCTGTGAAAGAGTAAATGGAAAGGAAATATTCCTCATATATGAACCAATGGCTGCAGCTATAGGGATAGGGCTTGATATTATGCAAGCCAAAGGTAATATGATCATAGATATAGGAGGAGGAACTTCAGAGATTGCTGTAATAGCATTGGGAGATATTGTTTGTGATAAGTCTGTGAAGATAGCAGGAGATGTTTTTACCAATGATATTATTTATTATATGCGTACTCGCCATAATCTTTATATAGGTGAAAATACAGCAGATAATATAAAAATTACTACGGGAGCAGCTCTTGAGGATCTCGAATCACCACCTGATCCTATGGCTGTACAAGGGAGAGATCTTCTTTCAGGGAAACCAAAACAGGTGGAAATCTCTCATAGAGAAATAGCAAAAGCTTTGGATAAGTCTATCTTACGTATAGAAGATGCTATTATGGAGACCCTTTCCCAAACGCCTCCTGAGTTGGCTGCTGATATCTATAATACAGGTATTTATATGGCAGGAGGAGGCTCTATGCTCCGTGGATTGGATAAACGTATTTCTATGCGTACAGACCTTCCTGTATATGTAGCAGAAGATCCTTTGCGTGCAGTGGTGAGAGGAACAGGAATTGCATTGAAGAATATTCATAAGTTCAAAACTATTTTAAAGAAATAAATGCAACTTATTCTATTGTTTTTCAAGAGAAAAAAGGATTTTCTGGTTTTTCTCTTGTTATTTTTATGCTCTTTTATACTTATTATAGATGCAAATTCCTTTCAAAGATCAAAATATTTGTATGTTGCAACTCAATTGACAGGAAATATCTTTCTTTTAGAGAATAATATAGGGCAGTATTTTGACTTGAAACAACAGAATGACCTTTTGTCAGAAGAAAATAAAAATCTTCAAGAGGAATTACTTAGAATAAAAGCACAAAAGCTAGAAGAACTATCTCAGAAATCAATTCTTTTATTCTCTCCTAATGAATATACAGTTTATAGGGCAGAGGTGATTAAGAATAGTTATCATCTATCAAAAAATTATTTGATAATTGATAAAGGTCAGAATGACAGCATTCGGCAAGATATGGGGGTAATCTCCTCTAAGGGAGTTGTAGGGATTATAGATAGGACTTCTAGAGGATTTTCTTCAGTTCAGTCTGTACTTAATACACTTTCTAAAATCAGTGCAACTCATAAGAAATCAGGTTATTATGGGACACTTTCTTGGGATGGAAAAAATCCCACCATAGTACAATTACAGGATATTCCTAGCTTGGCTCCTTTGTCTGTAGGAGATACTATTGTGACTGCAGGGCATTCTAATATTTTTCCTAAGGGTATTCCCATTGGGAAAATAAAGAATATCAACGCTAATACGAGGGATAATTCTTTGCTATCTAATGTAGAATTGTTTACTGATATGCAAAATCTGCAACACGTATACATTATTAAGAATAAAGAACAAGTAGAGTTAAAAAAACTAGAAGAAGAAATTCAAATTCAGGCAAATGAGTAATCTTTTTTATCTCTTTCAGCTCCTTTGTTGGGTACTTTTACAAGGAATTGTACTTAATCACATTAACTTGTTTGGGTATGTGAATCCTCCTTTATACCTAGTTTTTTTTATGTCTTATCCTCTTAAGGAAAATAAATCACCATTATTTTTTATGGCAACCTTAGCAGGACTTATTATTGATATATTTTCTCATACGGGAGGTATTTATGCGTGTGCTACCTTGTGTATAGTATTTCTAAGACCCCTTCTTGTTAGGCTTTTCTTTGGAAAAACTTTTGAAGATTCATCTGTTAATCTATTGCAGGTAAGCTTTACTCTTAGGATACTCTACATTTCTTCATTTATACTCATCTTTTATCTAGTCTTTTCTCTCTTAGAGACTTTTCAATGGGAATTATGGCTATTTTCTTCCTATAAAATATTAATTTCTACAGCTATTTCTATATTAATTTCTTTATTCACGATACAACTTTTGGGAGATAGGAAATAATTTTTCTATTATTTCACAATAAGTAAGT
>CAJPPS010000142.1 GCA_905372595.1 uncultured Capnocytophaga sp.
GGGCAAAAGTACAAAATAATGATTAATGAGCAATGATGAATGATTAATTATTAACAATATTTTTTGTTCTTTACTTAAAACAGCGTGGGTTGCCCATCATGGAAGCGTACTTTTCCTAAGTGTTTATAAGCTAGGTCGGTAACCTCTCTTCCACGAGGGGTACGAATGATAAATCCTTGTTGTATCAAGAAGGGTTCATATACTTCTTCCAGAGTCTCAGCGTTCTCAGAGACGGCAGTAGCCAAAGTAGTAATTCCCACTGGTCCGCCCTTGAATTTGTCAATGATAGTAAGGAGAATCTTGTTGTCCATTTCGTCCAAACCGTGGGCATCTACATTGAGGGCTTTGAGGGCAAAGCGAGTAATCTCTATGTCTATCTTGCCGTTGCCTTTTATCTGAGCAAAATCACGTACGCGTCTTAGTAGGGCATTAGCAATACGTGGGGTGCCTCGGCTACGTCCTGCCAGCTCTATAGCCGCCTCTTCGGAGATAGGTACGCCTAGTATCAGGGCACTGCGCTGAAGGATATTGGCGAGTAACTCAGTAGTATAGTACTGTAATCTGCTCTGAATCCCAAAGCGCGCCCGCATAGGTGCCGTCAGTAATCCCGAACGGGTAGTGGCACCAATAAGAGTGAAAGGATTGAGACTAATCTGTACCGTACGAGCATTGGGACCGGACTCAATCATAATATCTATCTTATAATCTTCCATAGCGGAGTAAAGATATTCTTCCACTATGGGGCTAAGACGATGGATTTCGTCAATAAAGAGTACATCACGAGGCTCTAAGTTAGTCAAAAGTCCCGCCAAATCGCCCGGTTTGTCCAAAACAGGACCCGAGGTGATTTTGATACCTACCCCGAGCTCATTAGCAAGAATATTGGCTAAGGTCGTTTTTCCCAGTCCGGGAGGTCCGTGAAAGAGGGTGTGGTCAAGGGCTTCTCCACGGAGGTTAGCCGCCTTGACGAATATTTTAAGATTCTCCAAAATAGCCTCTTGCCCCGTGAAGTCATCAAAGGAAAGCGGGCGCAGGGCTCGTTCTATATCTAGCTCTTGGGGAGAAAGGTGATTCTTGTCTGGATTTAGGTTTGCGTTCATAAAATCATTGGGTCACAAATTAACCACGCCACAAAAGTACAATAAATTTCTTTAGTCACAAAGTCTATAACACGCTTTTGAGCACTTCCCAAGACTTAGGAATCCTGAAATTAGGTAAGTGCCACAGATAATAGCTCAGGAGCTGTTCTAAAAGTCCATTGCGCTCCTCTCGGTTCATCTTCAAGAGGGATACTTCCTCTAGAGAGTGAGAGAGGAAAAATTTCAGCAAGAGACTTTGTTCTTCACTCATAAGTGAATGACCATTATGTATAGCTACAAATACTCCAGCCTCCAAATCAAAATAAGGGAGTTCCATCGCCGAAGTATTAGGCAATACTCCTAAGTAGAGGGTTAGATCTACCAGAAATTTTAGGTGAAAATTCGCAAAATGCTCTGCCCTATCATACCATTGTAGGCTTTCTTCCCAGAAGGAAAAGAGGGCTGGATTGGGGTGTTCCTCCTGTAGGACACTACTGCCTATCTCTGAAAGAAAAAACAAGACAGAACTGCGTATGACACTCTGTTGTAGCTTCTTATAAGGGAAACATACCTTTGCTTCTTTAATGTATTCCAAAGAGCCATCATTGCGCTCAGTAGTTATTATTTCCAATTGAGTAAGTGGCTGGAAATGAGCGGGAGTAATACTTCTTTTCTTCTGCTTAAGGATTCCTTTGAGCAAATAAGAATGTACTCCTTCCTGTGTGTAACAGCGTACAATTAGGCTTGTTTCTCCAAATTTTATACTCGAAAGAACTATAGCTTTGGTCTGTATCATTATAAAGAAGAATGTTCTGAAGGCTTAATAGTAAGCGAATTGGGACTACCCAATAAATTTCCTATCTTGTCCTCCAATTTTTCATCATTAATAAAATTAATATAACGAATCACAGAGGAAAAAGCATTGCGAATATCCAAAATTCCTTGTTGTACTTCCTCTTTGGTTAGAGAAGAGTTTTCCTTAACGTTACTTGATAGGCTCCTAACATAGGTTTCGAAGAGCTTTAAGCGGGCTTTCACTTCATCTCTATTAAGTTTTTCTGGGAAATTATCCTTTACCCAAAGTTGCCGAATTTCATCTTCTAACTGAAAAAGCCAGAAATAAATACTATTATAAGAGCTTTTAACTTTCTTTTGTCCTAGTAATTTTTCAGCTGATTTCTCTATTTCTGATTGGTATTTTACAGGCAAGAGAAGCTCTGTATTATAGAATGAAATATAATCCTCTGCCACTTCTTGTTCATCATAATAAATAGCAAATGTATATTCTCCATACAAAGGTGTCTGCACCTGCATATTGACCTTAATCCAGTTTTCCTTTAACGTTGCAAGCTGGGTGTAGGGTTCTAAAGTATTGTAGGAAAGTGTGTCCAAACGGAGAAATTGTTCTCTAATAGGCTTATTGTCTTTCTGGCGAATGATCTCCATTTTCACTTTTTTTATACCTGAAGAAGGAGTTACCTTTATTGAAAATGTATAAGGAATATCCTTTAATAAAATCTCTTCCCAAGCAAAAAAAGCCTGTTCATCTGCTTTTTTCTTTACAAATTTATAAATAGTATCCGTTGGACTTTCAGAAGCTCGCCAGTCTCTTTGTATTGTACCATTTGAGAATTTGTTCTGTGAGGTATTGGGATAAAGACGTTTGTACACATAAAGAGAATCAGGATTAGAATATTGCAGAATAGGAACAGATTGCCTATCTGGAGAAATGCTTAACAATATCTGGTAAATGGTTTTGAATTCGTACCAATTACTCACACTACTTAGCGATTGCTCTGTCAGTTCTGGATAAGTATATTTCTTGATATAGACACTCTTGGACTCCTGTTCTTGGACTCCATCCTTCTTTTCTGCTCGATCACAAGCAATACTGAGAAGTATTACTAGTGGTAATAAAATATTTTTATTCATTATTCACTCAATATGATTTAAAAGAATTATTTTTATAGAGAATTTTACCTATAAAATCCCCATTTATCTATATAATTCCATACTTCAGGTATTAGAAGAGGACGAACATTCTTTCCTTTAGCAATATCTAAACGTATATCAGTGGCTGATATTTCTATAATTGGTGTTTTTACGAATAATATATGTGGATTTTTTATGAAAAATTCCGGAATTTCACCTTCACTCAATCGTGGATACACATATATCATATATTTTTCTAGGATAACTTCATAATTTTTCCATTTATGGAATGATTTCAAGTTATCTTCTCCCATAATCAAAGAAAAAGTATAATGAGGATACTTCTCTTCTAGATGTATTAAAGTATCTATTGTATAATTAGGCTGGTTCAAATAGAATTCTATATCACAAGGACGAAGTTTTTCATAATCTTTGAGTGCAAGATGTACCATCTCAAGCCTATAAGAATTATCTAATAAGTTTTTTTTGTCTTTGAAAGGATTTTGAGGAGTTACTACAAGCCATATTTCATCCAAATCACTATGTTCTACTAAGTAATTCGCCAGAATCAGATGCCCTATATGTATGGGGTTAAAAGAACCAAAGTAGAGCCCTATTTTTCTATGATTCATCATAACAGAGACATATTTTTACAGTTCACTATCTTTTAAAAAATTACGAATCATTTGTGATGCCTCTTTTACACTTTCAGACAAATCTTCATTAATAATGAGCCTATCAAAATAAATAGACTGTTCTAATTCATATTTTGCTTTGTCAATTCGTATTTGTATCTTCTCAATAGTTTCTGTATTTCGTTTTTCGAGCCTTTTTTTAAGCTCTTCTAGGCTTGGAGGCTGTATAAAAATAGATAAAGCTTGCTTTCCAAAGATCTTTTTGAGATTAATTCCTCCAAAAACATCCAAATCAAAGACAATATTCTTTCCAAGAGAAGATAATCTATCTATTTCAGATTGATAAGTTCCATAAAAATTACCTGCATATACCTCTTGCCACTCTATAAAAGCTTGTTTATCTATTTTCTCTTTAAATTCATCTACCGAGATAAAATAATACTCTACTCCATTCTGCTCTTTTCCTCTAGGAATACGGGATGTAGTGGAAATAGAAAAAGCTAAATTCAAGTCTTCTTCCTTGAGAAGTTCTTTAATAATGCTAGACTTACCACTACCTGAAGGAGCTGAAAAAATGATGATTCTAGATGACATATCCTTTATCTTTTTATAAAATAAAAGGGTTTTCTTAATCCTTAAGAAAACTCCTTTTATATCTAATAATTAAAATATGGAA
>CAJPPS010000143.1 GCA_905372595.1 uncultured Capnocytophaga sp.
GGCTTATATTTCTCTGTATTGCTCAAGATTTATAGAAAAAGGTGGCTCCCCTGAAGGAAACCACCAGATAATCCTATGAAAGAGGTTATTTCAACTTATTTGCGTATTTATCATAGTAGAATACGGGAAGAGGCTTTCCATTATGCTTTATTTGCTCTAATTCTTTAACAAAATCCGCTGCCTTTCCTACAATAATAAATCTCAAGTTATTCAGCTTGATGTATTTATTAGCTACTCTTTTTACATCGGCAACAGTAACAGCTTCTATATTTTTGATATAATTGGTATAGAAGTCTGCTGGGAGCTTTTGTATTTCTCTATTGAGAGCCAAAGAAGCAATAGTAGAAGGATTTTCAGTAGACATGACAAAGCGACCTATAAGTTGCCCTTTTACCTCCTCTAACTTCTTAGCCGAAACATCTTCCGTCTGAATACGCTTAATTTCTTTAAGAATTTCAACAACTGACTTAGCAGCTACCTCATTACGTACCCTTACCGATACAAAGAAATTTGCCATAGTAAATCGATTGGTACCCATATAAGAACGTGCTCCATAAGTATAACCGTGTTGTTCCCTTAGATTCATATTGATATAACTTCCGTAGTCTCCTCCTAGTATGTAATTCATTACTCGAACCGCAAAATAGTCCTTATCACTCATCTTAAGATTATAGAGATTCAAAGCACTGATTTCTGTTTGTACTGCAGTAGGTACATCTACAAGATTCACCTGTGTATATTGTACATCAATCGGAGTAGGTGTAGAAAGTTGTAGAGACTTCGCTGGCAACCATTTATGAAAATTATCTTTAACTAATTTTTCTACTTCATCAGCTGTAATATCTCCTACTACGACCATATAAGCAGTTGCAGGAGAAAAATGTTCTTTATAGAAATTCTTAATATCACTCAGGGTAATACTCTTCAAGGATTCCTCAGTATAGAAGCTCCCATAAGGGTGAGCTTTGGAATAGGTCAAGGTACTATTCAACCGAGAAATAATGCTTTGAGTACTATTCTCTTCTGCTTTTAAGGACGCAATTGCCTTATCACGAGCTTTATCTAATTCTGCTTGAGAGAAGTTAGGTTCTATAGCCGCCTGAGCAAAAAGCTCCAACACACGAGGAAAATAACGCGTCAAGGAATAAGTAGAACCACCATCCGCAGATATATACAGATTAGCGCCCATCAGGTCTATTTCTTCTACAAAAGCCTCCTTGGAAATATTCTTAGAACCTGCTCCCATTAAAGCTGAAGTAAGGTAATAAAGTCCTGGCTTCTTGGTCTCATTAATGGGTGGATTATCTATAGTTAAGCTCATTGACACACGTGGAAGCTTATGATCTTCTACCACCATAAGAGTAAGCCCATTCGGAAGCTTGGTAATCACTGGATTCCCTAGGACAAAAGTAGGCATTTGGGTGGGTTCTGGCATCTTATCACGGTCTATTTGTGCTGATACACCCAAAGAAGTCAGCAGAAAAAGGCTTGTTATAAATATTTTTTTCATTGTAAAATCATTTTTAGTTGGATTTTTTTTCAGGAAGATAGTCTATCTCCAAGCGTTGATTAGGATTGAGGTATTTTTGTGCTACTCTACGGATATCCTCACGTGTAATATTTCGATAAAGTTCTAATTCCTTATTAACTATATTGGTATCTTTGTAGAATGTATAGCCCATCGCCAAAGAATAAGCGATTCCTCGCACATTGGAATTGGCAGCCACAAAGCCAGTCTCGAATTTGTTCAATACTTTCTGGTATTCTTTTTCTGAGATAAGGTCTGTCTGTATTCTCTTTATTTCGGCATCCATATCATCTGTAATTTGAGTAAGAGGCATATTGCCTTGTGCTACAGCTGCTAGCATCAGGATACCTATATCTTCATAATTACAGGTGTAAGAGATAAATTCAAGAACTTCTTTCTTTTCTTCTATCATTTTTTTATAAAGGCGAGCACTTTTTCCGTCAGCAAGCACTGCCTGGATAAAATCCATTGCTCTAGCATCTCGATCAGTCATCTTAGGAGTACGCCAGGCTAGTACCTTTGCAGGGGTAGTAATATTGGCATCATAGTCTGTTACCTTAAGGGTCTGAGTGATAGGAGCATCCATAGGATAATCACGAACAGGCTTCGATACATTGTTTGGGATAGGAGCAAAATAGGCTTCTATCCAGCTCTTAGCATGTGCTTTATCAAAATCTCCTGCTACTACCAATACGGCATTATTAGGATTATAGTAACGTTTATTATAACGAATGAAGTCTTCCAGTTTAGCTGAGTTTAAGTCCTCCATACGCCCAATAGTGGCTTGTTTATAAGGGTGTTTTTCGAACAAATGGTTCTGTACCACAGGCATATAGATAATTTTTCCGTAGGGTACATTATCTGTCCCTTCTCTCTTTTCCTCTTTGACTACTTCCTTCTGGGTATCTACTCCCACCTGATTGATTACAGGGTGAAGCATCCGCTCTGCCTCCATCCATAGGGCTAACTGTAGGCTATTGGAAGGAAGGGTTTCATAGTAGTATGTCTTATCTACATCAGTAAAAGCATTGTTATCCCCCCCGTGAGCAGAAACAATATCAAACCAACGCCCCCTAGGAATATTCTTGGTACCTTCAAAAAGGAGATGTTCGAAAAAATGAGCAAATCCTGACTTTCCTGGGAGATCATCCTTTGCTCCTACGTGATACATCACTGTGGTAGTTACCACAGGAGCTGAATGATCCTGATGCAAGATCACATGTAATCCATTAGGAAGGTCATATTCTTCGAAATGGATTTTCTGTGCAAAACCTACTGTACAGGTCAGCAGGAGTGCATTGAATGTTATAAAATATTTTTTCATAAATGAAAGTAATAAAAACCTTTACAAAGGTAGTTTTTTTTCTTGAGAAAAAGAAGCCTTTTCTAAGAAAACTATCCAATAAAAAAGGCTACCCTTTCGGATAGCCTTTTCTATAGTAAGCTTAAATTATTTTATAAGGTTGATTTCTACACGACGGTTAAGCTCTCTACCTTTCTTGTTCTTGTTAGAAGCGATTGGTTTGTCAGGACCATAACCTTTAGATTCGAGGCGACCTGCATCGATACCACCTTGGATGAGGTATATTTTTACTGCATCCGCTCTGTTTTGTGAAAGTTCGATATTCTTAGCTCTCTTACCTACGCTGTCAGTGTGTCCTTCGATACTGAAACGGCTGTTAGGGAATTTCTTAAGAACGTTGATGATTTGGTTCAATACTTCAGCAGATTCGAACTTGATAGATGCCTTACCAGTGTCAAACAAGATAGTCTTAGCATATTGGTTCAAGCGTTTTCGATCATCTTCGTTAGGTTCTGGACAACCCTTGTTGCTTGCAGGACCAGCTTCGTTAGGACATAAGTCATCTTTGTCAAGTACACCGTCTCCGTCTGTATCAGGCCAAGGACATCCTTGGTTTTCTACTGGACCAGCAACTTCAGGACATTTATCATCTTTATCAGCAACACCATCTTTATCTGTATCAGGACATCCGTTGAATTCTTTTAATCCAGCTACTTCAGGACAATCATCTTCTTTATCAGGAATACCATCTCCGTCTGTATCAGGACATCCATTGAATTCTTTCAATCCTTTTTCTTGTGGACAAGCATCTTCTTTATCAGGGATACCATCTCCATCTGTATCAGGACATCCATTGAATTCTTTTAATCCAGCTACTTGTGGACAGTCATCTTTTTGATCTGGAATACCATCTTTGTCAGTATCTTTGCTACCGAATTTGATAACAATTCCAGCTGAATGTTGGAAATAGTCAGAACCATCTTTTTGGAAACCGTGGTGGTAACCTGTCTGAAGGTTTAGTCCAAGGTGTTCTGTGAACCAGAAGTTGATTCCTCCACCAGCAAGAGCCTTGATACCATCTTTGTCTCCTAGAGAGAAATAACCTCCTCCTACTTTTACATAAGGATCAAACCATCCTGATTTAGGAGTGAAGATTATTCTTAGTGCATACTTCACCTGTAGGTTAGCAGCCCAGAAAGACTCATCTACATCAGCTCCAGCGAATCCTGTTTTAATTTTATTCAATGAACCATCAATCTCTGCTGAAAGTCCAGCTCCTAAGTAGCGTGCTACTGATAGCTTAGATACAGCAGGAAGAATGTTCAAGTCTTTTGGCCCTGCCCAGTCTTTTAGGAATTCTCCAAAATCGTGTGGCGTACGTACATCAACAGCGTTTACACCAAACCCTATTGACCACTTGTTGTTTTCATCTTGCGCTTGCACAGAACCTATAGTAGCTATAAAGGCCAAAGACGCTAATGA
>CAJPPS010000144.1 GCA_905372595.1 uncultured Capnocytophaga sp.
TTGATTTTCCTTATATTGCTCGTAGGATGCTGATTCATCAGCTTCCTATTCCTAATATTCTACAATTTTTTGGAAAAAAACCTTGGGAGATGTCGTTTTTAGATACGTTGGATTTGTGGAAATTTGGAGATTATAAGCATTATACTTCGCTGAATTTGCTCGCCTATATATTGGGGATTCCTTCTCCTAAAGAGGATTTAGATGGCTCTCAAGTAATGCATACATATTATCAGGAGAAAGATATTGCACGAATAGCTACCTATTGCCAAAGAGACACACTTACTGTAGCTCAGGTTTTCTTAAGGATGCGAGGTGAGCCTCTTTTACAAGAGGAAGAAATAGAGATATTGCAGCCTTAAGGGGCTAATTTCTTTTGTCCTCTCCCCAGAGTAGCTTATTACGGAGGGTTTTGAAAAAATCATTTCCTTCTAGTTCAATAGTTTTTAGGCAAAAAGGAGCCAGACTTATCTTAACAGGAGAGGCGCAAGGAAGTATGGTAGCTCGAGCATCATAAGTAGCCAGATAACAACCTTCTCTATTGGAAACGTGTAGGGTAATCTCGGTGTTGTCAGGAATAATTAATGGGCGAGCATTTAGGTTATGAGGAGCAATAGGAGTCAGTGCCAAAGTTTTAGAATGGGGCATTATTACAGGTCCTCCACAACTAAGGGAATATCCTGTAGAGCCTGTGGGAGTAGTGATGATAAGCCCATCAGCCCAGTAAGAAGTAAGGTATTTTCCATTAAGATAGGCTTCTACAGTGATCATTGCTGTAGAGTTTTGCCGGATAACAGTTACTTCATTCAAGGCAAAGTTCAAAGGAGCAATAGGGTTTCCTTCAGAGTCATTAATTTGTAATATACTACGTTCATCGGTGTGATATTGTCCATTGTGAATTTTGGAGAACATTTCACCTATTTCACTTTGAGAAATGGTAGCTAAGAAGCCTAATCGTCCTGTATTGATTCCTAAAATAGGAATTTGGAGGTGCTGTATCAGTGTCATAGCCCATAGAATAGTTCCATCTCCTCCAATGGTGAGCATAAGGTCGGTATTGGAGGGAAGGTCTTCTACATTATGAAAGGTATCTACAGTGTAGGAGAAAGGATTATGTTCTGAATAACGGCGTAATAAATCAGCTTCAATAACGATATTATCCTGATAAGCTATAAGTTCCTCAAAGATACTTGTTAGTAAGGGAGCGTATTCAGCTTTGTATTTTTGTGAATAAAGGGCTATTTTCATTGGGGTCAGAGATTAAAATTACCTTACACGAGCTATAGAAAGGCCATCACGGATAGGAAGAAGGATAGTTTCCAAGCGAGAGTCATTAGCAAGTTGTTGATTATAAGCGATAAGAACTTGCGTATGCTTATCATTGTCCTTCACATTTTCCACTACTTTCCCGCTCCATAATACATTGTCTGATAGGATAATTCCTCCTTTACGCATCTTAGGAAGGATAGCTTCCAAGTAATTGGGATAGTTTTTCTTGTCGGCATCGATAAAAACTAGGTCTATTCCATCAGGAAGTGTTGGAATCACAGAGAGAGCAGGGGCAAAATGCTGTATAATTTGGCTTCGGTAGGAACTTTGTTCAAAATATTTATTCTGAATTTCTTCTAACTCTTCATTTACCTCGATAGTATGAATAAAGCCTTCCTGAGAAAGGCCTTCCGCAAGGCAAAGAGTGGCATAGCCTGTAAAGGTACCTATTTCAACAATATACTTAGGGCAAATAAGCTTAGAGAGTAGGCTTAGAAATCGTCCTTGTAGGTGACCACTAAGCATTCTAGGTTGTAATACTTTTAGGTGAGTTTCTCTTGCTAAAGCTGCTAGTAAAGAAGGCTCTTTTTCACTATTTTGCTCAGCATAGGCTTCTAGATCAGCTGAAAGGAAATGCATATTTTTTGTAAGGATAAAATAAGGTCGTTAGGCACTTATCCTAACGACCTTGTAAGAGAATAATTATTGAATGATATTTAACTCATCTACAATATGTTTTGCTCCAGAATAAACATCAATTACCCAAAGCATATAACGGATATCGACAACGATGGTACGTTGGAGCTTCTTATCAAAGATAACATCTCCTGCCATAGCCTCAATATTACCATCAAAAGCAAGACCAATAAGCTCTCCATTTCCATTCATTACAGGGGAGCCTGAGTTTCCTCCTGTAATATCATTGTTGGTAAGGAAATTCACGTGCATAGTGCCATCTTTATCTAGATAACGACCGAATTCTTTCTTGTTATATAAGTCTACGAATCTTGCTGGCATATCAAATTCAGGGTCACCAGGTTTGTATTTGTCAAGCATTGTCTTAAAGGTAGTGTAATAGTTCTCTTTAACGTCTGCATTTCTTTTATCGGCAGGCAGAGCTTTTACAGTACCATATGTTAAGCGTAGAGTAGAGTTGGCGTCAGGATAGAGAGTGGTGCTAATCTTGGAATCACGCATTCCTTTCACGTATTTGCGGAAAGCTTTTGCGTAAGTATCAGCAAGCTTTTCTTCTTCTGGAGTTTTCTGGTAATATTTTGTTAGCAATGCAGTTGCAATCTTGGCAAGAGGATCATTGTGTAATACCTCAGCAGAAGGTTGCTTCATAAATTGGTCAAAGTTTATCTTACTAGTGAAGATACTTCTAGAGAAGATATCGTTGGCATATCTCTTGAAATCTCCATTGTATTGTTGCTTAACTTGGCTAAGCTCGCTAGGAATAGAAGAAGATTTCTCAGCATAGAGCTTGAGGTTATCAGCAAAAAGATCTACTTCAGCAGGATAATAGGATTCATCATAGTAAGCGTAGAGGTTCTTCTCTAAGCGGTTTTTGATTTGTTCTTTTTCCTGATCAGATGAAGAGGATAGGTATTGTTCTAGCTGTTTTGTGAAACCTACAACAAGAGGAGTAATTCTACTAGCTCTGAAGAATATGGATAGGTAATTGTGATTGGCAGACTCTTGGTTGGTCTTTGCAAAGTAATTTTCCATATCACTCAATACATTACCAAATTCTGCTTTATTAGCATCTTTGCTTGCCCATTTAGCAAATTTCTTTTCGGCATCTCTTTTCTGGTCAGCGGTTTTATGAGCTGTAAGGGCGTTGATCATTCCTTGTCTGTTCTTCCAATAGTTGGCAGTACTTGCATAACGAGAAGCATATTTTAGGCGAACACCTTTGTCTTTGTCCATATGTCTTTTCATAGCATCCATAGCTGTTTTTGAGGCTTCTACCCAAGCAGGATAAGCATATTTCACTTGCTGATCTACCCAGTAGGAAGGTACCCAACGGTTGGTACGACCAGGGTATCCTAGAATCATAGCGAAGTCTTTCTCTTGAACTCCTTTAAGGCTTACATTTAGGAATTTTTTGGCTTTTAAAGGGATGTTGTTGGGAGAATATTCAGCAGGGTTTCCGTTATGGTCAGTATATACACGGAATACAGAAAAGTCTCCAGTATGGCGAGGCCATTCCCAGTTGTCAGTATCTCCTCCGAATTTTCCTACATTTTCAGGTGGGGTTCCTACGAAACGAACATCCTTGAAGTCTTGATAAACAAAATAGTAATACTCATTTCCTTGGAAGAAAGGACGTACAGAAACTACATATTTTCCTCCTTCACTATTTTCCTTTTGGATCTTTTCCATTTCTCTGTTAAGGGCAGCTTCACGTTCTTTCTCAGTCATCTGAGGATTAACCACTGAGAGCATACGATCAGTAACATTATCCATACGAACAAAGAACCGTACATAGAGGCTCTTAGGGGAGAGTTCCTCTGCTCTTGTCTTTGCCCAATACCCATCTTTTAGGTAGTTGTGCTCAGGGGTGGATAGTCCTGCAATTGCTCCATAACCACAGTGGTGGTTGGTGAAAACAAGCCCGTCGGGCGAAACAATACTTGCTGTACAACCTCCATTGAATTGTACAATGGCATTTTTTAGGCTGTTGTTGTTAATGCTGTAGATTTCCTCAGCAGTAAGCTGTAAGCCCATTTTCTGCATATTACGTTCATTCAATCGCTTGATGAACATTAAGAACCACATTCCTTCATCTGCCTTTACCATATTAGGTAATAAGAGTAGGGCCGAGGTTACAAAGGAAAAAATAATTTTTTTCATCGGTTTGTATTTATATATTTTTAGTTGCCAAAATTACGAAAAAACTGAAGAAGAATCAGTTAATCAAATGTTATATTTTAGAATAAATATAAAAAATACTTAAATAATAATTTTTTCTGCTTCAATGTTTTACTATTACAAAAGAAGTTTATATATTTGCCTTTGGAAAAAACAGAAAGAAAAATGGG
>CAJPPS010000145.1 GCA_905372595.1 uncultured Capnocytophaga sp.
TAGAAAGCCTTGTGGTTACTTGTTTGGACGAGAGTTCGAATCTCTCCGACTCCACAATGAAGCAACTGCCTACAAGGGCAGTTGCTCTAAATAATAATAGCAGAAGCTCCTATGCGACTTACTCCAAGGGCAAGATATTCCAGAGCTACTTCTCTAGTACGAATACCTCCAGAGGCTTTTATAAGTGCTTGATTACCTACTACTTCTTTCATTAATCGCACATCGCTTAGGGTGGCGCCTCCCGTTCCAAATCCTGTGGAAGTCTTTATAAAATCAGCACCAGCATCTACTCCCATCTGGCAAGCCAATCGTTTTTGTGCTTCTGAGAGATAGCAAGTCTCTATGATAAGTTTTAGCACTTTATTACCTATGATTTTCTTTATCTGGCTTACTTCTTCCAGCACCTTATGAATCTGTCCAGAGAGGAACCAGCCTATATTCATTACCATATCTATTTCATCGGCTCCCTCTTCTAGGGCTATAGTTGCTTCATTAGCTTTAGCTAAAGGACTCATCGCTCCTAAGGGGAATCCAACTACACTACATAGCTTTGTAGGAAATTCTTTCAGTAAGTTCTTGGCGTAAGAAATATAACTGCTATTTACACAAACGGAAAAAAAATGGTAAGAAAGGGCTTCTTGGCATAATTTTTCGATGTCGGCAAAAGTTGCAGTGGGCTTTAGGAGGGTATAGTCTATATACTGAGCAATATTTGTTGTATCCATAATTTCAACTTTAGAATATTAAAAATGAGCACATAAGAAAAAACTTTGTTAAAACAAAAGGTCTTAACAAAGCTTATTCATTGACTATTTATCTCATACTTACAGAAGGGAATCTAGGGCGTCTGTATAAGTTTTTTTAGGAGCTACTCCTACTTGTCTGCCTACTACTTCTCCATCCTTGAATACTAGTACAGTAGGAATATTTCTTACGCCATATTTGCCAGCAAACTCCTGATTATTATCTACATCTACTTTACCAACGACTACCTTACC
This sequence comes from uncultured Capnocytophaga sp., assembly GCA_905372595.1. Lineage (GTDB taxonomy): Bacteria > Bacteroidota > Bacteroidia > Flavobacteriales > Flavobacteriaceae > Capnocytophaga. The sequence continues at coordinate 999 of CAJPPS010000145.1, forward strand.
TTCATATTCCGTAGCGAGCTCTTCGATTACAGGACCTAACATACGGCAAGGTCCGCACCAAGTCGCCCAAAAATCTACCAATACAGGTTTGTCACTCTTTAGTACTACTTCCTCAAAAGAAGCATCTGTTATTTGTAATGCCATATCTTTTAAACTTTAAAATTATGACTGCAAAGATACAAAATAATTCCTAAAACCGGATGTGCTTTTTTATAGATTTTTTCTATAGAAAGATAGGGATTCTTTTATTAGTAAAAACATTTTTTTTGCCGTATCTTTGCACTTTCTATGATACTGAATTGAATGACTTCTTTATTTCAAAAATATAATGTACCAGGTCCTCGTTATACGAGCTATCCTACAGTTCCTTACTGGCAAGAATCTTCTTATTCCTATGAAAAATGGATAGCTTCTGTACAGGAAGCTTTTGCTGAAAGCAATCTTTCACAAGGAATTAGCCTGTATATCCACTTGCCTTTCTGTGAAAGCTTATGTACTTTCTGTGGATGCCATAAGCATATCACTAAGCGGCACGAAATGGAAGATCCTTACATTAAAAATGTTCTGAAAGAATGGAGACTCTATTTGGATATCCTTCCTCAGAAGCCTCTTATCAAGGAAATTCACTTAGGAGGAGGAACTCCTACATTCTTCTCTCCTGAAAATCTGGAATACCTCATTAATAGTATTTTTGAAAATGCTACTAAGGCTCCTGATTTTCAGTTTAGCTTTGAGGGACATCCTAATAATACCACTTGGGAACATCTACAGACGCTCCACCGCTTAGGTTTTACACGAGTAAGCTATGGTGTGCAAGACTATTCTCCTATAGTACAGAAGGCCATTCATAGAATACAACCTTTTGAGAATGTGGAACGAGTAACCCTTCAGGCACGAGAGTTAGGCTACCGTTCTGTGAGTCATGACCTTATTTTTGGCTTGCCTTTCCAGAAAGAAGAAGATGTTCTTTATACTATCGAATGTACCAATCGCCTACGTCCTGACCGAATTTCTTTCTATAGCTATGCACATGTGCCTTGGGTGAAAGGAACAGGACAGAGAGGTTTTGATGAAAATGACCTTCCTACAGCAGACCAAAAGAGGTATCTCTATGAAATAGGCAAGCAACAACTGCTAGCAAATGGTTACATAGAAATAGGAATGGATCACTTTGCACTTCCTTCCGATGATATGTATACTTCTTTCGAAAATAAAACCCTTCATCGTAATTTTATGGGCTATACAGCCTCTAAAACGCAACTAATGATAGGGCTTGGGATCTCAGCAATTAGTGATAGCTGGTACGGATTTGCTCAGAATGTGAAAACGGTTAAGGAATACGAACAGGTATTGGCTCAGGATAAAATTCCTGTGTATCGAGGGCATATCCTTACCGAAGAAGACCTAATTCTCCGTAGGCATATCCTGAACCTGATGTGTCAGTTTTACACCTCGTGGGAAGCTCCTGCTTTACAGTTTCCAGAGGTAGAAGAAGTGAAAGCTCGTCTTCTTGAAATGGAAAAGGACGGACTGATTCGTATTTCTAACAAAGCTATAGAGGTTACAGATGCAGGGAAGCCTTTTGTAAGGAATATCTGTATGGCTTTTGACCTACACTTACAACGCAATGTCCCTACCACACGTATTTTCAGTATGACCGTATAGTAGGGACAAGAATAAGGTTGTAAAGCTCTCTCTGATACTTATTTCTGGAATAATTCTTCGGCATTAACAGCAGTGCGTTGCTGGGCTGTAGCGTATTGCCATTGGTACTTACTGAACCCAAAAATCCCTGCAATAATATTGGAAGGAAAGGTAACAAGGGCATCATTATAATCTGTAATAGAGGCACTTAAGTAACGTCTTCCAGCAGCGAGTTGTTCTTCACACTCAGTAAATGCCCGCTGAAGCTGTATAAACTGGTTACTTGCTTTCAGTTCAGGGTATTCTTCGGCTCGAGCCATTATATTCATCAGCATTTTGTTCCCTTTTTCTGATTGTAGGTAAGGGTTTTGCTCCTTAGTTACCTCTGGAGTACGTAATCCTGTGATTTGTGCTAGGGTTTCCTGTTCATAGTTCATATACTCCTTAGTGGTAGCAATGAGGTTAGGAATGAGGTCTGCTCGTTGAATAAAAAGAGAATCTAACGAAGAAATAGCATTTTGTATCTGGTTTCTGCGTTTAGAGAGTCTGTTAAAAGCACTTATTATGTACAAGAGTAGGATTGCTCCTATACCTATTGAAATGTATGTTATCATTTTAAAAATAAAAAGGGTTAAGGCTAAAATATAGAGGAGGAATAGATGCTTTTGATAAAAACTAACTCTATATTCTTTATAATTTTAGCTCAAATTAAGTGTATCTACCATTTGTAATTGCTCTACAAGTTCCTCATAAACCTCTGTAACTAAGTTGAGGTCTATTTTTTGGAAGAGGGCACCAATAGGGCTATCTACCGAATTGAGCACATTGCCACGATTGGTAGCAATGACGATGTTGTCGGTATTGATGGCAATGTATACTTGACCTTTGTAGCGCTCATTGAGCTTTTTGAGGCGCTCCATAAAGGCAGGGGTAAGCACATAGCGGGCAGTAATCTGGTCATCGCAATATACCTCAAACATCTTTTGGAATTCAGGGTCTTCTAGGCGAATACGCTCGCCTCCTGTGTTGAGGTAAGCGGCAATATCATTGTCATTGAGTGTGCCGAAAAAGCTCTTGACAGGATGAATCACGATAGGGTGCTCAAAGGTCTTGGGCGAACGTGCCACAAAGTAATTTCCATAGAAAGCTACTCGGTCGGATTCGTTCTCTCTGCGAACCGTTGGGCGATAGGTAAGAGTCAAGTTACAAGACTGGAAAGGGACTCCATTGTAGTGACCTATAATCTGGTCACCTCCTGTAAGGTCATAGCGCTCTTGGCGGAAAAGGAAAGATGCCAAAAGGTCACCAATGCCTATATGCCCCTTTTCTATATACTGGAAATCAGGACTGATGTAATGCACCACACGGCTGAAAATCTTGGACTTGAGCTGTGTATAATCCTCAGTACCTGCCATTTTTTTCTTCGCCTGTTGCATAGAGACGAAGCTCAATAGGAAACCAAAGACCACAAAACCTATGATAAAGTACAGTACACTTGTTTGAGAGGAGAAATTGAGCACTCCTGTAAAGGCTAAGATCATCATCACCGCCACAAAAGCCACAGCAACTATAGTAGAAATCTTGAACATTCCATGGCTTGCACTACGGCCTTTCTCCATAGAGGCAAGGGTAGGGGCTAGTTCCTTTTCGGCAAAGGAGCGGAATTC
>CAJPPS010000146.1 GCA_905372595.1 uncultured Capnocytophaga sp.
GCTATATATTTTTTATTTTTTATTCCAACAACTTATTTAATACATTATGAGCTATCCATTTACCCTATTCTAAAATCAAGACGATAATACCTCATAATCAAGCCCATAATTTCATATAAATAAAGTAGCAAGGAATGCTCTTATTTTCGTTAGTTACATTGCTAAATCGGATATAAAATAACATCTACTCTACCCATAGTGGAGCTATAAACTCTTGTTATATAAATACAGGCAACAACCTCAAGCCAACGGTGAAAAAACCTTTGAAATATCACAAATTCTATGATTTATCTCCAAATAGAATAACCCTCTTCTTTGAAATTAAATCCTTTTAATTTTTCTCTTTCACAAATATTCTTGAACTCCTCAGATACTATTATGTAAGAGCTATGTTCTTTCATTCGTACAATAGAATAAGATTCCATTTTTTGAGCCTCTATAAACCATTTCTTTATAGAATAATAGTTATCTTCATCTATTTCAAAAATAGATTTTTCTTTGTCCAAACAAGGAATTAAGTGCAAAATATTCAACGCAAAGAAAGTATCATCATAGTTTCCCTTCTTATCTACTATATGAGCAGAGAAGAATTCTATTTCCTCTTTATCAACTAAATGCAAAAATAAGTTCCTGAACCTACTACTTACCAAAGGCGCACCAATGGTAGGTAATATATCATATGTATGAAGGTAAGTATCCAATCTGTCTACGCTAAAGACTAAAGGTGTTTCAATACTCAATTTCTCCCCAGAAAAGAAATCTAACCAACTTATAGGATTTTGCGCTTCACTATAAGCAAAACTAACGTCTCGTTTGTAAAATTGTGAAAGTTTATAATACATACTTTAATTTTTTTTATAATATCTGTTTTTGATATAAAATCTTTTAATATTTATCCGATAGTGCATTTAAGTAAGTTACTGATGATTGTATATCTTTGTCATCAATATCAACTAATAAAGCTAACGTTTCCTTGTCTATCAATATCTTTTCTTCTATGAGATTTTCTAATAGAATATCTAAGGCTAATTTTTTCTCTCCAAAGGCGATAAGTTCTCTTGCATCTTTGATAATTGTTGCCACATAGGAGATAAGTTCGTCAGTAGGTAAGTTAGGCTTCACAAACTTTTCTAATCTATCTATAAACTTTTCTATAGTAAAAACATCTATTTTATTCATAATACACACAAATTTGCTCCCTTAATCTAATTTTTAGGAATAGATGAATCAAATATTGTTTTATCAAGACAGAATTCTTTTTTTTCTTCATCATATTTGTAAAGGAAAAGAGCTTCTGTTTCACTAGGAGAAAGAAATATACCCTCATTATTATGATATAAAAAATGTCTGCGAAAAATAATACATATATGGTCATTAAATAAGTAAAATACATAAACTTTCCAAATATATAGACTTCCATTTTTTATATCCAACTTATTAAATATTCTTCTTTTATTTTCTTCTTCAAAAATTCCTTTTTCTCCTCTAAAGGGGAGGAATTCTTTTATTTCATCGTATATATTTTTACCGAAGTATTCATTTTCAATAACTTGATTTTCTTCATTAACCAACAGATAATCATCCTTGTCATTATAATAGTTAGAAGATTCCTCAAGTTTTTTCTTAAAGAGTAATATACTTTTATGAATAATATTCCTATGATAGTATGGATTTTCAAGTCCTCCTTCTTGAGCAAATAAATAGGAGGGTATAAGGATATACAATAAAATAAATATCTGATTTTTCTTCATAGTTTATTAATTAATTTCAATTGGATAGGAACTAAACAAACAAGACTTACAAGCTCGTGATAGTAAGGGGTAAGCGGTCGTTGGATTTCTAAGATTAATTTTTAATAACCATATTGTTTTCTTTCCAAAATTCCACTAATTTCTCATACAGACAATGGATTAAGAGTATTTCATCTTCTTTGGTTAAAGTCTCAGCTCATTCTTCATACATTAGTAAGTAATTGATTTTTATATTGTTACACAAATTTACTTAGGATTATCTCTTTTCTACATAGAAGGACAATATATCACCATAGTTATAGGGATCACTTATGTATTCTATCACTATATTTTTATTAGGAAATTTATGTTTAAAATAAATATTCCAAGAAAATTGTATGAATTCACCTATCTTTCTAAATAATTTATCATCTATAGTATCCGTACAATGAGCAAATAAATCATATAACTTTATTTTATTCATCTCAAATTCTATTTCTCTACTATTGTTATATTTTTTCTTGAGATTCTTATAAAGAAAGTCATCAAAATTATCTTTTAGAAAAATACAATCCTCAATTTCTATAGTCTCAGGAAAGAGTAATTTACCTATGATTAAAATATCATCAGGATGGATATTAAAGCTTATATATTGATATATGTCAATATTATCTTTCTTAGACCATCTATCTTTCCACTTTATATATTTGTCTATTTCTTCGAGATTCATATTAAACATTTTTATAGAATTTTTTCTATCACTGATAACCGAACATAATTCCTCATTAATCCATTTTTTCTATAATTTAATGAAAGAATCAAAGCCAACAGCCACCCACAAAGCTGAGATGGCTGTTAATTATTTAGTCTTCTAGTTTCAAATAATTATCTGAGAGGATAATCACATCTGTTTGTATTGATTTCTCTCTCAATATCTTCTATTTCTCTTTCTGATAATAGGTTGTTATTTTGATCAAACATTCTTCTGTCTAATTGTAGACAAACATCATTTCTTTTAATGAGAGGGAGATAAAAAGTGTTCAAAAATCTTTTATCATTTTCACTAAGAATATCTCTACCCCAAAAAGTCGTTCCATCTTTTTTAGTCATTGTTGGAAGTCCATTTTTAGAAAAGGAATAAGAATTATAACACATAATAGATTCAAAATCAAAGGAACCTAACATAAAATAATTATGTTTAATTTTATTAAAGTTATATTCTTTTCCTGATATTATATTCTGGTAATTTATATCAATATTTTTATCTCTATCAGCTCTACTTTGTTCATGAAACATTCCCAATGAATGACAAATTTCGTGTACAATTATACCAAGAGTAAAATCATGAATATTAACTATTTGATTTCCTCCCTGTCTTCCTATTGGAGAACTGTTTTCATTAGAAGCTGTAAAAACAATATTAGGATATATGAATCCGTGTTGTGGATGTCTTTCGGGATCATTTGTAGCATCATAGAATCGAACATTTGTTTCACTTTCTATATATTGGATAGCATTTCTAATAGCTCTTTCTTGTGATGGAGTTATATTCTTATTAAATTTAAAACGTGCCATAGACCAAAATTTACCAACATATGGAGTTAATCCAAATGATGTAGATATTCTATTATCATAAGAAATCATCCCTGATTCAGGAAGTACAGGAATTCCCGAAGAGGCTTTTTTGGGATCATAGTCATAAGTGCTTTTTGAAAATAAAATTCCATAATTTTTAAGAGACAAAAATTGTTCTTCCGATAATTTAATATCATCAGAGTAAAAATATTCGTCCCCAACTTTCACAATAGTCTCTCCAGAAGACAATTTTATGAGTTCCTTTTTCTCATTTTTTTCAATGATGTTATTATCATCATTGTATACAACATTTGAATAGTCTTCTACTTCTTTTAGGCAAGAGGAAAATAGAAACAAAAATAAACTGGTATAAAAAAGTGCTTTCATATAATGATAGTTTTATTGCACAAATATAACAATAATAATTAAAATATCAAAATATATTAAAAATTTTTCGCAAAAAAAACACAGCAAGCAATCTATGAGTAAGATTAGTCCCTGTAAAAACCTACTTTTAAGTTTTCTTTTTCTATGAGTTCCTTTAAAATATTACTTACAGCAAAATTAGACTTATATTTAGCATCTCTAACAATTAAAAGATTGGGATCTATATCCTCCTTTATAATAATTGGAGGGTCTATGATTGTGCCACCTCTTGCCAATTCCCTATGACCTGATTTTTCATAGTCTATTATAGGAATTATAGTATTAATTCTCACAGCGTAAAACTGATAGGAATCATTCTTTACCAGCACTTTACAAGGCACGAAATCCATTTCTCCATTCAAATGAGGTTGAATTACTTCTTTGAATCTTGCGCTAAAAACAGGAATACCTCCCATTATTAAATCCCTTAAATAATCTACTTCGAGAAGGATTTCTTTAGTTAGTCCTTCTTGAGCTATTGCTGTTAGTTCTAGATTTTCAATAGGTTCTCGTTGGTCAGAGAAGAATATTTTTCTAACCCTATCATAAGAACCTTGTATCTTAATATATGAA
>CAJPPS010000147.1 GCA_905372595.1 uncultured Capnocytophaga sp.
GTGTAAAGGATGATTTCAGAGGAATAGGTAAGTATTCTGCAACTATAAATGGAAAATGGATACTGATGGAGTACGAGCATAAGGAAAATCTGTTATTTTTCACCCTTTCCGATAAGTATTTCACTACCGATGAAGAATATATCTTTGAACTTACTGTAACTGATAAGGTAGGAAATGAGAGTGTATTGTCTATTCCATTGGTATATAAACCAGAATCTCAAGAAAAGAAAAATTAATAAAAAACTTTTAAAGATGATAAAATAATTCGTAAATTTGCCTTATTCTAATCTTTAGTTATCAGATGAAAGCTTTTTTACGTTGTTTATTTCTCTTTTTCATAGGGTTAGGAGCGGTTAATGCACAAGAAAAAGTACAGGATATTATTGCAATATTTCAGCAAACTTCCTCTGTAGATTGGTTGGTTCCTTTATCTGGTAGCAAAGAACGCCTTTCTATAAGCTGGTCAGAACGCAAAGGTTCTTATAACACAAAAGGTTATCGTAGCTTTGTTGGCTATTATGGAGAACATTTTGTCGGAGTTATCTCCTTTGATAATCATATACTTACAGGAGAGTTGCTCTATGGAGGAACTTCTTATCAATTAACAACAACTCCTAAGGGATTTCTGGAAATAAAGGCTATTACAGAGGACAAATGTGGTAGTGCTTCTTCTTCTGAGACCAGCGCTGTTGCTCGGAACTTTTTTCCTGAAGGTGATAAAGATGAAAATGATGCGCCAATAGAACAGCCAGAAATACATAACTCACTTTATCCCAAAAGTCTTATTCATACAGATGGAGTTTTTAGGCACTATCGCCTTGCATTACCTGTAGATTATAGTTATTATAATTCCAAGAATTTTAATAGAAATATTAATAGAATAAGAACTTTCTGGTATGCTACTCTGACTTTTCTCAATGAACTCTACAGAAATGATGTAGGGGTAGATTTTGAGCTTATTGATGATGATAACTTGATAATCACTTCTGAGGATAAGCAACTATTCCCTAGGCGAACTCGAGCTAATACGGTTGTGGATAATGGGACAATAACATTCAATAAGTATTATTCGCCAAGTAAATACGACCTAGCTGTAATTATCACAGATTATAGGGAGAATTATAACGGATTGGCTTCCGTATATGCCGCTTATGAGGAACACAGAAAAGCCAATGCTGCAGCACGCCCTATTAAGCCTTCTACTATAGCTCACGAAATAGGTCATATGTTCGGAGCAGACCATACTTTTTCTAATGGGGGGCAATATACAGATAAGACTGAGACAGGTAGTGGGCAATCCATTATGAGCTATGGACACGAATATTCTCGAGACTTCTTTTCCTTGATAAGCCTGCAAGTCATAAGAGCATTTTTAGGAAATTCTATGGCTTATTATGCTGATAAAGCTCGGAGTGAAGTCCGAGGAAAACAACTTCCAGATACAGGATCAAACCTTGTTTATGGGGTCAAAAGTAATAACCAGCCTCCTAAATTAGAAACAGTACGCCTTAAGAAAGAATATACCATTCCTGAAGGTACTTTTTTTCAGTTTTACCTCACAGGAAGCGATCCAGAAGGCGATGAACTTACTTATATAGCTCACCCAGCTGACAGGCGCTTTCATACCTCTATCTCCAATGCTCGCTTTCTCACTTATAAGGGAACAACCAATCCTTGTATTCGATTTCAGGAGGAGTGGGTAACTACAGAGCCCTTTACATTTGCTCCAGCAGCCTATACACAACTCCCACAAACCTATACGCCAGGGAATTTTACCTTTTGGCTTGGGGTAGCTGATCATAATCTGTCAGATCCCAATCACTTACCTAAGTATGATGTGGCAGAAGTTAAGCTGCATATTCTAAAAGGAAAGCCCTTTGAGATAAAAAATTTTGATAATGGCACCTATGAGGCTAACAAGACTTATCAAGGTGGGCAAAGTATCTCAATACAGTGGGAAGTAGATAATAAAGTGTTTTCCCCTGATACTAAGGTGCGTATTCTTCTCTCTGATGACTCAGGAAAGACCTATAAATACATTCTTGTTAATGAAGCCCCTAATAATGGAGAATGTCAGATCACTCTTCCTAATATAGATATAGGGGCTACTCAGGGCTATGCAAAGCACCTCAAGGGAAAAGGAATCATTAAAGTAGAGGTCATAGATGGACTTGCCTATGCCTTATCTACTAGGAGACCCTATAATCAGGGGGGATTTATGGTGAGTAAAGACCATACTAAGCCTGATCCTTTACAATTTGTTACTAATACCTTACCTAAAGATATCTCAGTAAATAGCTTATCAGAGGTACCTACTGTAGAATTGCCTTCCGTTACAGGGGGGTGCAAGAGCCCACAAATTACTTACAAAGATACCCAGGATACTACTACATATCTACCAAATACCGCCATAAAGCGGGTATTTGTAGCAGAAGATAGTTGTGGGCAACATATAGAATATACACAGATGATCCTAATAGGGGAGAATAAGATAGGTGTTCCTACTAAAGATAATCCTAACTTACCTCCAGAATCCCCAAAAGAACCTCTTACCTTTATTACCAATACCTTACCTAACCAATGGTCAAGGGTAGTATGTCCTAGTGATTTGCCTAGTCCAGCTCCTATAGAAACTAAGGGAGGGTGTGGGAAGATTACCTCTTCCATAAAAGAGGATATAGTAAAAGGTATCTGCCCTAGTAATTATACGTTAAAGAGAACATATTCTTTTATAGATGAATGTAATACATCATTGTCTTTTGAGCAATATATTAGAGTAGAGGATACTATCCCACCCGTCTTTATAGGAGACCTTCCTAAGGATATTACCCTACAAGAAGGAGATAATATACCTATACAGACCTATCTTAAAGCGATAGATGGTTGTAGTAGTACAATAGTGACCCATTCAGTAGATAGGGAAGTAAAGAAAGGAAGGGTATCAAAGGTAGTATATACTTGGGTAGCTACAGATGCCTGTGGTAATAAAACTACCCATAAGCAGGTAATTACCATAGTTCCTAAGGTTGTTTCTCCTCTAAAATTTGTTCCAGAGACACTTCCTAAAGATATTACGCTCTCTTGTGGGAATCAGTTGCCTATAAATACAGCTATTAGGACAGAGGGAGGTTGTCCTCCTGTGAATATTACTTATAGTGATGAAAGAATCACGAGTACCTGTCCAGATACCTATACATTAGTACGTAGCTATAAAGCTACGGATCACTGTGGCACCTCTATAGTTCATAGACAAACTATAAAAGTATCTGATACTACCCCTCCTACCTTTGTAGAGGAGCTTCCTAGGGATATCACCCTACAAGAAGGGGATAAAATACCTACTTTTATGATTCTAACGGCTACCGATAACTGTAGCAATGCGATAGTAACTTACTCAGAAAGTAGGGAAATAAAGGGAGGAAAGATATCTAATGTAGTATATACTTGGGTAGCTACAGATGCCTGTGGTAATAAAACTACCCATAAGCAGGTAATTACCATAGTTCCTAAGGTTGTTTCTCCTCTAAAATTTGTTCCAGAGACACTTCCTAAAGATATTACGCTCTCTTGTGGGAATCAGTTGCCTATAAATACAGCTATTAGGACAGAGGGAGGTTGTCCTCCTGTGAATATTACTTATAGTGATGAAAGAATCACGAGTACCTGTCCAGATACCTATACATTAGTACGTAGCTATAAAGCTACGGATCACTGTGGCACCTCTATAGTTCATAGACAAACTATAAAAGTATCTGATACTACCCCTCCTACCTTTGTGGGAGACCTTCCTAGAGATATTACCCTACAAGAAGGAGATAATATACCTATACAAGCCTCTCTTACAGCTACTGATGGTTGTAGCAATACAATGGTTACCCATTCAGAAAATAGAGAAGTAGAGGGAGGAAAGGTATCAAAAGTAGTATATACTTGGGTAGCTACGGATGCCTGTGGTAATAAAACTACCCATAAGCAGGTAATTACCATAGTTCCTAAATCATCCCATATCCCTGATTCAGCATCTACAGAAAGAAGAGAAGAAATCAGGGTATATAATGCTGTTTCTACCGAAAGTGGTTCAGAGAACTATTTCAAAGTAGTATATACAGATCCTAATACACTTATTTCTGTAGTTATTTTTAATGAAATGGGACTACAAGTATATGCTTCAGATCACTATCAGGAAAATGGAGAAATATTTAGAGGTTATGCTAATGTGAGTGGAGTAGTGGGAACGGGGCAACGCTTACCCTCAGGGACCTACTTTTACATACTTACTTATCTTCATAAAGGAGAA
>CAJPPS010000148.1 GCA_905372595.1 uncultured Capnocytophaga sp.
TCTTATTGCTAATAATTTAGTGAATATATCAATTGTCTTAGTTTTTGCTCCATTAGGTGATTTTTTCTTTAAAGGAATGCCTGATTGGCTTAGAGCAGTCTTTGAAGTAGGGATACTTACTTTTGTTATTTTACTCTGTGGAGAAATTCTTCCTAAAATCTATGCGAATCGTAATAATATTTTATTTGCAAGTAAGGTTGCTCCTATTATTAGATTTCTAGGAGGAGTTCTTTCACCTCTGAGTATTCCAATGACAATATTTACAAATTTTCTTAATAAGAAACTACACAAAAGCTCCTCTATTTCGGTGGGACAACTTTCACAAGCCTTGGAGCTTACCTCTGATACAGATACTACACAGGAAGAACATAAGATTCTCTCAGGGATAGTTTCTTTTGGAAATACAGATATACGTGCTGTAATGAAGCCTCGTATAGATATCTCGGCAATTAATGAAGAGATGAATTATCACGAAGTACTCCGCTTTATTGAGGAAAATGGTTATTCAAGAATTCCTGTTTATCAAGGAAGTATAGATAAAATAACAGGAATTATCTATGCTAAGGACTTGCTTCCTTATCTTAATAAAGAAGAAAACTTTGATTGGAAACCTATTAAAAGGAAGGCTCTTTTTGTTCCTGAAAATAAAAAATTAGATGATTTATTAGCAGAATTTCAACAAAAGAAAATACATCTGGCTGTAGTGGTGGATGAATATGGTGGAACTTTAGGAATAGTTACTTTAGAGGATATCATAGAGGAAATTGTGGGGGAAATAAGTGATGAATATGATGCAGAAGATACTTTTTATACAAAAATAGACGAAAAAACATTTCTTTTTGAAGGGAAAACCTCTTTAAAGGATTTTTATAGAGTATTGAATGTAAGTGAAGAAGATCAGGAGAGCTTTGAGAAAGTACGAGGTGAGAGCGAGACAATAGCAGGCTTCTTACTTGAACTTATAGAGGCATTTCCAGAGAAAAATCAATTGATTCCTTTTGATAAATACACATTTTCTATAGAAGATATAGATAAAAAACGGATTAAACAACTAAAAATTACAGTTAAATAATGTATAGATTTTTATTTTTCTTCTTAATATCTATATTGATAGTTGCTTGTCAATCAGAAAGTCAGCCTAAACCTAAGGCTTTTCTTCGATTAGAATATGCCTCTCCTTCTTATGATACATTACAAGGGAATTGTTCTTTTGCTTTTGAGAAAAATAAGTATGCATCAGTAAGTGAGGGAGCCCATTGTAATCTTAACTTGGATTACCCTTCAATGAAAGCAACAATCTATATAACTTATATGCCTGTTAAGAATAATCTTACTGATTTACTTAAGGATGCTCAAAAGCTCACTTACGAACATACAATCAAGGCAACCAACATTGTAGAGCAACCCTATATTAATGAAAAAGAAAAAGTATATGGGATGTTCTATGAGGTGGATGGAAATGCAGCTTCTCAGTCACAATTCTATATAACGGATAGTATAAAGCATTTTGTTACAGGCTCTATTTATTTTAGAGTACGTCCGAATTATGATTCTATCTATCCAGCGGCTATTTATCTGAAAAAAGATATTCGTAGGCTTATGGAAACTACTCACTGGAAATAAGAATAAAATGAAACTTAATAAATACTTGTTGTTTCTTCTAGTTTTCTGGTCATTTATGGCTTGTCAAAAAGAAAACATTCAGAGGAATCCTTTTTTGCAAGAGGCAAAATTCACTAAGCGAATTAATTTGAGATTGCCTCAGTATATAAAACTTACTCAGGATAATACTTCTATTGTGATAGATGATGTGGGGCTCAGGGGAATAGTGGTTAGTCATATTTTTGGAAACTATCTTGCTTGGGAACGAGCTTGTCCTTCTCAACCACTTTCAGAATGTAGCCAAATGGAGCTTAAGGATAACTTTACGGTACGTTGCCCCTGTAATAATCAGCTGTATCATCTATCAAATGGACAACCCTTGAATGGTTCTTCTCCCTATCCTTTACTTAACTATCAGGTAGTGGTTAATGGTAATATGCTAACAATCTCTAATTAAGATGCTTTATAATTTCCTAAACACGACCAAGAATACACATTTATTTATTCTCTATATAATAGGTGTGTTTCAAATATTCTTTTACCGATTTGTGATATTTGAACTTCCTTTTGATGGGATTACTCTTGCGGGAACTATATTGATGTGTTTTCTTCTTTTGGTTAATATATCTACAATATCTCTAATTCATAGAGAAAATCAACTTAATGAGGGAAATCTCTTTGTTATCTTCTTTTGGGTCTTTTTAATCTCTTTTTTTCCAGAAATATATAAGGAGAGTACACAATTTATGGCCAATACAATTGTATTATTTATATTTTATAAGATACTTCAGCTACATAATACAATAGAGCCTCGTTTTATTTTTCTTGATACTTCTTTATTAGCCCTTATTGCAGGTTTGTTTTTCTTACCAGCTTGTCTTATATTGCTTTTGCTTTGGGTATATATTCTTATCTATTCTCATAGGCGTTCTCAGAACTTTTTTGTTCCTATAGTGGCTTTTATTATTGTTGTAATTATAGTCTCAGCGATAGGAATACTGATAGGTGAAGAAACATTATTTCTTTCTTATTTCCAGTATTATCCTGATTTTTCACCTTCTTCTTTCTTACAATATAAGTATATACCTATTTTAGGTGTTCTTTTGATAAATATATTTCTTACTTTTTGGGTTATAGGTAAGTTTTATAAGCATTATTTATCAAGATTTTTCTCTTTGATAGTGCTTACAGGTGTATTAGGGCTACTTTGTAATGAAAAAAGTGCAGTAGCAATGATCTATTTGACTCTTCCTGCTGCACTTTCTTTGATGATAATAGTTACCAGAATCAGACGATTCTGGATAAGAGAATTTTTTTTAGGAATTTTTATAATAGCCTCAATCCTTTTCTCTTTTCTAGGAGTATTTTTCAGAGAACTTATTTTCCCCCAGTGATCCAACGATAGATATCATTTCCGTTGGCAAATATAAGAAGTGAGAATAGAATAACAATACCTATAATTTGGGCATATTCTAGGACTTTCTCATTAGGTTTCTTTCCTGTAATCATCTCATAGAGTAGAAAAACAATATGACCACCATCAAGGGCTGGAATAGGCAAAATATTCATAAAGGCTAATATAATGGACAGTAAAGCTGTAATTTCCCAAAAACGTAACCAGTCCCACTGAGCCTCAAAGAGGTTACCCATAGCCATTACACCTCCTACTTGAGTGGCTCCTTGCTTGGTAAAAATATATTTGAATTGAGTTACATAATCACGAAGAGTCCAATAGCCAAAATGGATCCCCTTCCCAATAGATTCTATAAAAGAATAATCAATATGAGTGCTCTTGGTATCGTAAAAATGAGCTGAAGCAACACCAAGAATTCCTTTCTCAGGAGTAATTTTGATTTCCTTATTTTGTCCGTTTCTGAGGATTTCAAGTGTGTTTTCTCCCTCGATAAGATTCTCTTTTAGCTGGTCAAAAAAGGTGAGTTTATTTCCATTAACACTTATGATGATATCACCTTTTTCCAGTCCCATTTTCTGAGCAGGAGAGCCTTCTACCACGGTGTCTATCTGAGGAGTTCTACGCTTAAGGAAAGGTACTTTTTCCCCATTGCGAAATACCTGCATCCCAATGCTATCAGGTAGGTGAATTGTCTGGATTTCTCCATTGGATTTCTGTACAGTAACCTCATTTACCTTACGGACAAGAATCATTTGGTTGATAGAAAAAGTGTTTTCTAGTTCTTTTCCATTGACTTTCAAGGGAATATCTCCATTGGAAAATCCATAAGACTTCATCGTTTCACTTACTTCATATCCGTTAGGGACATCAGTTGGGCAGAATTCATCTTTTCCCCATACAAAAAAGATCATTGAATAAATAATGAATCCTAAAATAAGATTCACAGTAACTCCCCCAATCATTATAATAAGGCGTTGCCAAGCAGGTTTGCTTCTGAATTCCCAAGGCTGTGCAGGTTTTGCCATTTGTTCTTTATCCATACTCTCATCAATCATTCCTGCAATCTTCACGTATCCTCCCAAAGGAAGCCATCCAATACCATATACAGTTTCTCCTATTTTTTTCTTGAAAAGAGCAAACTTGACATCAAAAAAAAGAAAAAATTTCTCTACTCTTGTTTTAAATAATTTTGCGGGAATAAAATGTCCTAATTCGTGTAGTAT
>CAJPPS010000149.1 GCA_905372595.1 uncultured Capnocytophaga sp.
ATACATATAATTTTATTTTTTATCACCTATAAGAGCAAAAAAACATCCAGTGGCATAACAAAGAATATCCTCCCAAGAAAAATAATTTCCAAGTAGTATATAGCCAATAGTCCCTTTACCCATTCCAAAGAAAGTAGCCAGCTTAAAATATTGAAGAATTTCTACGAAAACAGCAAAGAAAAAGATTCCTAATAGGAGTTTTTCTTTGTTTTTTATAGGGAAAAAAGTCCTGATGAAGCAATATATAAGGATTACGACAAGAATATCACCTAAATAAGCACGAACAAAAGAGATTTTTTGCAATACTGTGGCAATAGCTACTTCTATCAGTAATATAATAAGAGTGATGAGGAAATATCTTGAATTAAATTTCATTATTTAAATAGTATTTTTCAATAACTGTTTTTACAGAAATGAATCCTATCTTATTAAGGTCTATTTCTGAAATAGGAATCCATTGTAGGGATTTAATTTCGTCCTGAGCTCTCACAGAAACAGGAATATCCAAGTCGCATTCATAGAAAATATCCATAGTACGATAGGGAATATTTTTGTACAAATAATTGTTGGGATGAGTAGTGATATATCTTAATTGTTGAGGTTCTATATGAATCCCTAATTCTTCATTTACTTCACGGCAGACGGCACTTTCGGCATTCTCATTAGGGTCAATAAAGCCTCCTGGAAGGTCAAGTTTTCCCTTGTCGGGGTCTATATTGCGGACAGTAAAAAGAATTTGATCTTTTTTTCTGAAAATGATAGCTACAGCCGCTGCTATATTATGATAGTAAGTAAAGCCACATTGATGACATAGAAAACGCACAAGGTTAGGAAACTCAATATCTTTACTTCCACAATGAGGACAATAAGTGAAAATACTCTGCATAGTATGGATTCTGAATTGAGAGCAAAAGTAGTAAAAAATAAGGATATAACAACTACTAGGGGATAAAAAAGATTTTCAGTAAAAAATTCATTATTTTTTTGTACATTTGTCTTCTGATAAAAAATTAGAACAAAGAATGTTAGTAAAAATATATGGAAGTGCTGTTTATGGAGTAGAAGCAATTACTATTACTATAGAAGTGAATATAGATAAAGGAGTAGGTTATCACTTGGTAGGATTACCTGACAATGCTATTAAGGAAAGTAATTTCCGTATAGAAGCAGCTCTACAGAACAATCATTATAAAATACCAGGTAAGAAAATTACAATTAATATGGCTCCTGCTGATATGCGAAAGGAAGGTTCTGCATATGATTTGAGCTTTGCTATAGGTATTTTGGCTGCTAATGGGCAGATTCACTGTGAAGATATAGAAAAATATATCATTATGGGAGAATTATCCTTGGATGGAAGTCTATTACCTATTAAAGGTGCCTTACCTATAGCTATTCAAGCCAGAAAGGAAGGTTTTAAGGGGTTTATTCTTCCTAAGCAAAATGCTAAAGAAGCAGCTATAGTAAATAACTTGGAAGTATATGGAGCCGAAAATATAAAACAGGTGATAGATTTTCTTAATGGAGAAGATACCTTAGAGCGAGTGGAGATTAATACCAGAGAAGAGTTTTTCAAGCACGTAGAAACTCCAGAATATGATTTTGCAGATGTAAAAGGACAGGAGACTGTAAAACGATGTATGGAAATTGCTGCCGCAGGAGGTCATAATGTTATTCTCATAGGTCCTCCTGGTTCAGGAAAAACAATGCTTGCCAAGCGTTTGTCAGGAATCCTTCCTCCAATGACTCTGCAAGAGGCTTTGGAGACAACAAAGATTCATAGTGTAGTAGGTAGGGTAAAAGATAATGGGCTTATCAGCCAGCGTCCTTTTCGCAGTCCTCATCATACCATTTCAGATGTTGCCTTAGTAGGAGGGGGGAGTTATCCTCAGCCAGGGGAAATTTCTTTGGCACATAATGGTGTTCTTTTCTTAGATGAACTTCCTGAGTTTAAGCGTAGTGTATTAGAGGTAATGCGTCAGCCATTGGAAGATAGAGAAGTTACTATATCAAGGGCTAAATTCTCCATTACTTATCCAGCTTCTTTTATGCTGGTAGCTAGTATGAATCCCTCTCCTAGTGGTTATTTTAATGACCCTGATGCACCTATAGTAAGTTCTCCTGCGGAGATGCAACGTTATTTAGGTAAGATATCAGGACCTTTGCTTGATAGGATAGATATTCATATAGAGGTAAATCCAGTCCCTTTTGAAAAACTTTCTCAAGAAGAAAGAGCCGAGAGTAGTACAATAATCCGTCAGCGAGTTATTCAAGCAAGGCAAATACAGACGGAACGATTCTCTTCCTATGAGCATATTCACTATAATGCTCAAATGAGTACGCAATTAATAAGAAAATATTGTACAATAGATACACTTTCGTTGGCAATACTTAAAAAGGCTATGGAAAAGCTAAACCTCTCAGCACGAGCTTATGATCGTATTCTAAAGGTAGCACGTACCATAGCAGACCTTGAAGGAAGCGAAGCAATAAAGGATTACCACATAGGAGAAGCGATACAGTACCGAAGCCTTGATCGAGAAGGATGGTTTGGTAGTTTTTAAGAACTATTTTTTATACATCTCAACGGGTTGTACTGAGAGTAAGTCCTCCACTAGGTTTTGAAATAAAAGCTCTGAAATACGTTCTGTTCCTTTGTCAGAAAAATGAACTAAATCACCAGCACCCATTTTATTTTCGTACCATATCCGCATAGAGTTCTTGCCTCCCATTGCTTCATACATACTCCAGAAAGCAAAACCATTCTCAAGAGCTTGTGATTTCATTTCTTCCACAAGAGAAGGGATGACATCATAGGAGGTTTTAGTACTTCTGCGGAGCATATCGCTGGGGCCTATTAATAGGAATAAGGCATCAGGATTTCTTTTTTGAACCCACTGCATATTGGTTATAATTCTTTTGACGCTTGAAGCTACTTTATTCTTAGATAGATATGGAATTAAGTTTCCTCCAAATTGAAAGATAATAATATCAGGCTTAAGTTCCTGGCTCATTGCATCAAAGGAGTTCTGTAATCGAGTGAAGTGAAATCCTGAGTCACCACGAGTAGGTATATTATCAGCTTGTACTCCTTGAGAGCTTCCTACAGTAACTCCATAAAAATCAGGGCTTTTAGTTCCTGAAAACTGTATTTTGAGTTTTTTAGGAGTTTCTGAAAAAGTTAGCTTATAGCGATGATATTTCCCATCTGCTTGTAGTGTATCCTTTTTTATTTCTGTATTATTTTCATATATAGTGATAATTGTAGGCGTAGTACAATTTCCATAATGTAATGAGAGCTCATTATACTGGCTCAGGCTATTATAATAAGAGTGAGAAGGGCTAATAGTAAAAGAGGCTGTTTTGAGAGAGTTATCTCCTCCTCGTGCAGGAGTAAATCGGCATACATTAGCATAAAGGCCATACTGATTATCCGGCAATAGGTCTTTATTTTTTCTCTGTTCAGCATTGAAAAGAGCATACCTATACCAATTACCAGATGTCTGTATAACGATACTGCGTTGTCCATAAGGTGTTTTTATCGGGAAATATCCAGGACCTGTTCCTCCATAAAGTATCTGCAGACCGTTTCTAAGATAGGCTGTAATACGATCTCCCTCTATTTTGGAATCTCCATAGTGAAGGATTCTACAGCTGCGTTGGCTTAGTTTATCGTGTAATTTTTTAACGAAATCCTCAGCAGGAGCAGGGTAATATATTTGTCCTTCTACATTACTTACAAGAGAAAGATTCCCTTTTTTAAGGAAATTTCCTATGGAATCTCTTAAATCTTTTATATTTTCAGGAAAGATGAAGTTATGTGTATTGCTGGCAACAGAGAGTGAACTTAGAGTATCTTTTTTTATATTTTCAATAGGTTCTTTCCCTTGAATAATAGCCATAGCCTTATCATTCTTAATGGGCTCTTGATGAGAAAAAATATCTTTCAGAGTAGGGTATTTTATCTGGAGACCTCCTATTTTTACTCCGTGAATGATTTCATTTTCTTCATCAGTATATTCTTGACTAAAAAAAGAAAGACACAGAAGTACAGTTAATATGCTTATCATAAAAAAAACAATCTTTTTAGGAGCCATTGCTACAATATTTTAGAGGGTGCAAATATAGGAAAAATATATAAATACAAATACAA
>CAJPPS010000150.1 GCA_905372595.1 uncultured Capnocytophaga sp.
ATATTATATTTATCTAATAATTTTTCTACAAATATAACATTTTTTATTCTATCTTCAAAATAACTTCCTACATAAAGAGCCTTTTTCTCTATGTTGTCTACTGTGGTTGTATTCTCTATATTTTCAAAAAAGAAATTATGACTTAATTTTATATTTGGGTATATTTCTTTATATTTCTGGTAGTCTTTAGGATCAAAAACATAAAATGTATCAAACTGACCAATATTATCAAAAACCTCTCTATCAGGATATTGCTCTAATCCATTCCAATGATAAGCAATATTTTTCTTTCCTATACGCAAAAGTTTCCCTATCTGATTATCTGTGACAAGATCTGGTTGCACAAAAAGCATATAGTCTATACTCTTAGATTGAATATCACTTGTCTTATCAAGAAAATATTCAATATTAAATTGTTTTATCAGTTTATTTTTATATTGTCTATCTCCTAAAAATACTTTTCTAAGAAAATTAATCACTCTATCCTTCCATCTTTTATAATAGAATACAGGAGGAACTATAAGGATAAGTTCCATTCCCAAAGCTTTAATATTTTCAGCGAATAACTCATATATATTAAAGTAATTGGGCATACATAGTAAAATACTTTTCCCTTTTAACTTAGAAAGATCTTTATAACTGTCTGTATCGTTCTTCATAATATCTGGTAAAAGATTATATTTGTACCCAGTAAGGAGGATATGGTGATTTCTCTGGCATCGGTATTTTCCAAGGTTCCTTGGGAACGATAATATTTGCTCGCTCTTTATATTTGGAAAGATAAGCTCCCCACCAAGAGAAAGTACTATTTCCAATCACATAGTTCTTAAATTGGGTAAGTAAGTATAAATCTTGGAGTACTGTATTTCCTTTAACTAAAACTACTTCATATTGTTTGGACAGAGTTGTAATAATATCTTCTATTCCTTCAAAATCATCAGAAAGAATATACACCTTTTCAAGATTAATTCCTTGAGAGAGCTTAGCCAATCCCTCCAAATAATGAGGTGTTTCAATAATATGAAATAGAGCCCTGTTCTTTTCCTTTAGAAAATCTCCTCTGCGAATATGGAGTACTACATCATTTTCAGTGATGTAAAATTGTCTTGTATTTCCAGCTAATTCTTCTATAATTTTGTAAAGTCTCTCTATAAATTCGGGGGTTTGATAAAGATAAGACTGATACCACCCCATATGAAGATATATCTTAGATTCATATTGAGTCGCTGGCTCTTGGAAAACAGCAAATTGACCTTCTTTCTCTACTTGTAATGCTATATATTTTTTAAAGAAAGATTTTTTAGCCATTTTCTTAGCCATTGAAAAAAAGAAATAGCTTAATCCACTGATAGGAAAACCTAATTTTTCAGTAATTTGAGAATAAACATTGCGCTTTTTCTTGTCCTTTGTATCCTTTTTCTGACGATCTGCACTATACATACATATAGGCCCTACTCCTTTTTCTTTTAAATAAAAAGCATAAGCCAATATGTAAAGTTGATTCCCCAGACCTCCTTGCTGGTATATATAATGTTTTTGTTTCATCTTTTTTTAAATTGTATATAAGTATTATATAAAAAAGGAAGTTTTAAAAAAGAGAAAATCTTCCATCTGTATTTGAAAGGGATTTTTTTGTATTCATTTGAATAAAAGGAAGTTAATCTTTCTTTCATCACTTGTTCTATAGATTTTTCTACCTCTTTAGAGAAAAGGTAAAAACGTTTAATAGCGAAAAGACTTTGCTTGGCTGTCTTTTCAACAATTCTATTCCAATTAGGAAATTTTTCTTTGTATTGGCAAGCAAAATCATACATTTCCATCACTCCCAAAAAGAAATGAAAAAATTTCTCTCCACCTTTTTTATTAGAAAGACTATTAGGGTACTGAATATAATTGTATAAACAGTTATTAATCATCACCACTTTTGTTGCCTTATCAAAAAGAAAAAACATAGATGCATAGTCTTCAAATATTCTTCCCATTGGAAAAGAAAAATTCTCTAATAATTCCTTTTTGAATAGTTTCCCCCAAGCATAACTTTTTAGTTGTCCATCTTCCAATAGTAAAGCTAAAGCCTCTATATGAGAGAATAGTTGTACTTTCTTATCTTTCTCTTGTGGAATTTCTTTTCCTTTAGTATCTATAAGTGTATACTGACAGACACTTATATCAGCATTGTTATCTATTAGTGCTTTATAAAGTTCCTCACAATAGGTTGGGGTTACATAATCATCACTATCTACAAAACATACAAAATCCCCTTCAAAATGTTTCAGACCTAAATTCCTAGCTCCTGAAAGTCCTTTATTTTCTTGATAAAAAACCTTTATTTGTGGATATTGCTCATACTGAGAAAGAATCTCTGCTGTTCTGTCTTGACTCCCATCATTAACCACTAATATCTCTATGGGAGCATAGGTTTGATCCAATAAAGAATCTAGACAACGTGCCAAATAAGTCTCTCCATTATACACAGGAACAATAATAGATATAAGTGGATTATTCATAGATTTTTACTTGCTCAATTAAATTATTTATCTGTTCCACTCCATTTGTACAACGGATATTTTTATTTTTCTTCAGCTCTTCTACCATCCGCAAGTGAGCCTCTGTAGGCTGCTTGGGATAGGTATTATGCTCCAAATGGAATTGTATAGCACCGAACTTTAATTTTCTTTGTTTGCAACCAAAATGAACCAATCGTTGAGCAAACTCCCAATCTTCAGGCCCCCAACCTTGAATATCCATATTATAACCATTGATGGCAAGAGCATCTGCTTTCCAATAAGCCATATTTCCACCTCCTACTCCATCTCCTGTTGCTTTTTCTTTAGGAGAAAACAACTGATTATAGAAAGGTATTCTAATACCGTGTTCTCGCATAGTTGTCCCTTGTAGAAAAATAGAGGCCTTAAGGCTCTTTTCCTTAAGTAATCTATCTGTTTCCTTCTGACTAAGACATACTCGACGTCCCTTTGCTATACACTTTTCTTTAGCAAAATTGATATGATCCGCTATGAAGTGCCTTCCCAGTATTAGATCTCCATCTACTTGAATGATATAATCTCCTTTAGCTACCAAAAAAGCCCTATTGAGAATGACTGTTCTACGGAATCCCTTATCTTCGTGCCAAATATGCACCAATGGAATAGGAAATTTTGCTCGGTAATTATCTATTAATTCTTTTGTATCAGCAGTTGAACCATCATCAGCAATCAAGAGTTCATCAGGTAAGTGTGTCTGTCTCAGTACGCTCATCAGGCATAGTTCTAAAGCATCTGGTCGGTTATAGGTAGTAATGAGTAAAGTTGTTTTCATCGGTGTAATTGCTGATATTCATATATTTTTGCCAAACAAGAGAATTTGTATTGAGCTTTGAGTACAGCAAAGATAAATCCTCTCTTGCCATCTAAGCAACCCTTCTTGATAAAATAATACTTTACAAACCAAAAGAAAGGGGAAAAGAGTAGTTTGCCCCAGCCTATCCGCTTGCCTTTGCGACGTTCCACTTCTTGAGTACTATAATTGTTATTCTTACTGAGAATGGTTGTTACCGAATCATTAGCCAAGTGCTCTGAAGCTAAGTCGGTTCTATGGCGTGGTATCTTGACAACCTCCCCTTGTACCTTTACTGTAGAATGAATTTCTTTAGGCCAATCAGCACCTTCTTTTCTAAAAAAACGCAATTTAAAATCAGGAAAAGCCGAACGCATATACTGATCTATAAAATAATTTTTAAAAGGAATATACACTCCTCCTATGGCAGAATTTTCAGTGATTTGATAGAGGTATTCTCTAAGCTTTGGAGGAACAGTCTCGTCGGCATCTATGACTAAAATCCAAGGATAATCTGCTTGAGCTATGGCAAAATTTCGGGCAGGTTCCACATAAGGATAACGCTCACAATAGACTATTTTACAATTGTACTTTTCAGCTATTGCAATAGTGTTATCTGAGCTATGCATATCACAAAGTACAATCTGGTCAAATTCTTTCACGCTTTCCAAGACTGTAACTAAGTGTTTTTCAGCATTA
Organism: uncultured Capnocytophaga sp.; assembly: GCA_905372595.1. Lineage (GTDB taxonomy): Bacteria > Bacteroidota > Bacteroidia > Flavobacteriales > Flavobacteriaceae > Capnocytophaga. The sequence goes on from CAJPPS010000150.1 coordinate 4,036, forward strand.
TAAGTATTAATCACTACAGATATTTTCATCCTATCAATTGTCTCTTTTTCTACAAATTCTATCAAAAAGCAAATTTAGGATTTTTTGAGGAGATATGCAAATAATATTAAAGC
>CAJPPS010000151.1 GCA_905372595.1 uncultured Capnocytophaga sp.
ATCCTAATCGTAACCACTGACACACAGAATCATTTTGGTATCCGAGATACTCTTTTTGCAAAACCTCAAAAAGTAGCTTTCCTCATAGGAGAAACTACAGATGACCTCATTAGTGAAATCAAGCGTTTTGCTCCCGAAATTATTTTTTCTTTTAAGGAAAACGAAATGTTAGAGGTAAGAAATCGCTTTAAAAACACACTGAATAAAGATGATTTATTGGAACGGAAGTTACATATACACCTCACATTCCCTTCCTTATATAATATTGTCAAGCAAGAGAATAATTTTTTCTGGCTTGAGAGAAAAGTGAAGAATGGCACTTCAAATATCCTCATCTATGAAGTCCCTAAAAGCAAAATCTGCTCAGATGACAGCAATTGCACCAAAGAACTTATCCGTATGAGAGACTCTATAGGAGCTCAATATGTACCTGGCCCTGAAGAAGGTATGTATATGATTACCAGTACTGCCTTTGCCCCTACTTACAAAAAAACAGTCATAAATAATTATCCTACCATTGAAAGCAAGGGCTTATGGGAAGTGAAAGATTTTGTCCTAGGAGGGCCCTTTAGTAACTATATTATTGAGGACCCTACAAGAGACCGTTGTATTGTGATAGAAGGATTCATCGCTGCCCCTGGTACTTCCAAGCGAGACTTGCTCTTTGAACTAGAGACTATTATTAAATCTATCAAGTTTATTAATTAAAAAGGTTATTCTGATTGGTTTTTCCATCAAATATAGAACCTCTTTCACTCCGATTTTTTTAAGATTATTGGGATATTTTTTGTGTATCTTCTTGTATAATAATAGGATAGTTATTAGTTATATATTCCTTATAGCTAGCTCCCTTTATTATACAATCCATTATCCGATGCATATATTTCCCTATAGAAGGGTTAGTTGTATTGAATAAAAAGGTAAAAACTAACTCTTCCTTAGGATATACATAGAACCACGCATATCCTCCTATTCCGTTACCTATGTGACCATAATAAGTACGCCCATTCCAATCCGCTGTAGATTGCCAGCCTATGCCATAGCCTGTCTCTTGTCCTGAGTTTAATCGTTGAGAGGTAAGCATCTCTTCCTGATAAGCTGGCTTTAGGAGCCCACCACTAAGAATAGCTTGCCCTAATAGATTCACATCATAAGCTGTAGAGAGGAATCCTCCTCCGCCCAACTTGAAGAAATTATTCACCTCTGTAGCTTTCCTAAAACGATTTTTCTTATCCATAGCATAAGGAATAGACTGATTAGGAGAGAGCCCTCCCATATCAGGAAAAGTATGAAACATTCCTATAGGCTGAAGAACATTCTGTGTTACATACCACTCAAAAGGCTCTTTCACAGCTTCTTGCATTGCTAAAGAAATGAGATTGAAATCATAACTATTATAATAATATTTCGTTCCTGGTTCAAATAGTAAAGGATCATTAGCGAAAACGCCTATCCCATCACGAATACTCATAAACTCATTTAAGAATACTTCTTTTCCCTTATAGGCTCTTATCCCTGCTAGATGTCCTGCTAATTGCTTTATAGTGAAATCATAAGCTTTTTCAGGAAAATAAGGCACATAATCATACAGCGAACAGTTCCAATCTATCCAACCTTGCTCTTGCATCTTGGTGAGAGATACTCCCGTCAGAGGCTTAGACACACTTGCTATTCTATAAAGGGTTTCTCTTGTATTTACAGGAATTTTGTTCTCTATATCTGCGTAGCCATATCCTTTTTCCCATATAGAAAAGCCTTTTTTAGTAACACAAACAGAAATGCTTGGGGAGTAACCTTCTTGTAGAAGATAATGTACCACCATTTCAGCTTGTTGAATTCCTTTTTCTAGAGAATTTATATTGGATATATCTTCCGAAAATAATTGCTTTTCAGTAATATTTTGTGAAAACAATTGCTGTATAAAAGCAAAAAATGACATCATTATTATATTTTTTATCTTCATAACCTAATTATTTTATCTTTACAGAAAAAACGCTCCAAAGATTGTATCTTTAAAGCGTTAAAAACTCAAAATATGATATGTAAACTCATTTTATTTTAATAAATCATTCAATACAGAGACCGCTTCCTCTACATAAATATCCTTTTGAAGACTTTCATGCCAGCGATCACGACGAAGTTTTACATCCTCATTTTCTTTTGCTTTTTGTTCTTCACTTGGGAAAGAAGAGAATTCTAATGGAGATTTATATTCTGTTATCTCTTTGAATTTTTTTGTCATAGCTTCACTTTCCTCTACTTGTTTCTTGTAAGTAGCATAGTTAAGAGAATAAGTATTTTCTTCTCTTTGTTTTTGTACCCATCGTGCATTTTCATCTACAAGTTTAAATAACTTATTACTCTGAATACGTTTTTTACTATTTTCGATAGCCTGAGGAAATTTTTTATTATCAGTCCAGTGATTGTAAGAGGCTTGCCCTATCTCATCCCAAGGCATAGGATTTTCTAATTCTCTTTCTCCTACCTTAATATACTGATAACGATCAGGAATAACTATATCACTATTAACCCCCTTAAGCTGTGTAGAGCCTCCATTTATACGATAGAACTTCTGGCGAGTGAGCTTTATAGCTCCCAAATCACCTAAAGAACTATTGCGGACTTCTCTATTTAGGTCTATAAGTTCTTGAACTGTTCCTTTTCCATAAGATTGCTTGCTACCAAGAATAATAGCACGTCCATAATCCTGCATCGCTGCAGCAAGAATTTCAGAAGCTGATGCTGAAAGTTCGTTGATTAAAATAATCAAAGGTTTATCCCATTGCAATCCTCTGTCTGTATCACGGAGTATCTGTACATTTCCATTAGCATCCCTCACCTGTACTACAGGACCATCTTTGATAAATAAGCCTGCTATTTCTACAACTTTTGCTAATGAACCTCCTCCATTATTACGTAAGTCTACAATGAGTCCATCTACATTCTCTTTCTTGAGCTTAGCTATTTCCAAAGCCATATCAGAAGCTGAATTACGCTCACGTACATCTTTGAAATTCACATAGAAAGTAGGCAGATTTATAATTCCATACTTATTATCTTTGCTCTTAATGATGGCTGACTTAGCAAAGGTTTCTTCTATCTCTACTATATCTCGGATGATAGAAACCACCTGAATAGTTCCATCTACACGCTTTACAGTAAGTTGTACTTCAGTTCCTTTTTTTCCTTTAATGAGCTTCACTGCATTCTCTAGTCGCATTCCTATTACATCTACAGGAATTTTATTAGGCTCTCCTACCTTGAGTATCAAATCACCTACTTCAAGCAATTTTCCTTTCCATACAGGACCTCCCATTATAATATCAGAGATACGTATTCCATCGGATTTTTTCTGTAATACAGCTCCTATTCCTTCAAATTTACCTGACATATCTCTATCAAAACGTTCCTTTATATCAGGAGCCATATAGCTTGAATGAGGATCTGTAGCCTCTACATAACTATTAAGATAAATACCAAACCAATCATTCTCTGTAAGGTCTTTGTAAGACATGAACATTTCTTCAAAGGCTTTGGCGGTAGCTTCTATAGCCTCCTTTTTAAGTTCTTCTTCCTTCTTTACAATATATTTAGAATCCTTTTCTTTTTTTGTCTGCTCTTCTTTTTGCTTAATAATCAAGTTCGATAGAATAGAATACTTGATAAGCTTGCGCCAATGCTCACGGAGGGCTTCTTGGTTCTTTGGATAAGGATTTTTTTCATAATCCAGATTGATAGATTCATTTTTAGAAAATTCATAAGAGCCCTTAAGTAGTTCTACTGAAAGCTTATTTGCCTCTTCTATTCTTTGTTGTAAGCGCTTATAAGTAAGATTGAAGAATGAAATATCCATCTTCTTTAGATCATCATCTAATTGAGTTTCACTTTTCTTAAACTCATCTATATCAGATTGTATAAAATAACGTTTTTGAGGGTCTAAATACTGAAGATATCCCTTGAAAACTCTTTTGGAATAAGTATCATCTAATGACTGCCTATCATAATGCCCTCGAGATATCATATATTGGATAATTTCCATCAGAAGTTTCTCCTTATCTGCTGATTGTTCAAATTTTTTATCTGTAAAACTACAGGAAGCAAAGGAAATAATTCCTAAAAAGAAAAGAATAAAAA
>CAJPPS010000152.1 GCA_905372595.1 uncultured Capnocytophaga sp.
ATACCTCTGCTAACTGAGATAAAAGGTTCCTTACAAAATATCATAGAAGCCCTCAAGGATAAAAAACTAACCTTATTACTACTCCTTATGGTTGGTTTTTGGACTGTTTATAACCAATTATTCTACACTTTACCCAATTTTATAGAAGATTGGGTGGATTCTTCTCTCCAGAGTAATTGGATTAACCAAAATATTCCTTTTTTCGGAAGTACTTTTACTGAAAATGGACAGATAAAAGCTGAATGGTTCGGGAATATTGACTGTGTAATGATTATCCTCACACAAATGGCAATTTCCTACTTCGTGATGAAGATGGATCAGGTATCTGCTATGATTCGTGGGACGATAGTAATGACCATTGGAGTTACTCTTACTTTTATGTTCAAGGAGGTTACCTTTACTGTATTGGGAACGGCTCTCTTTGCCGTAGGTGAAATAGCTGTAAGCCCTACCATATCGGCTTTTATTGCCAAGATCACTCCCAAGGGTAAGGAAGCTCTCTACCAAGGAACCTATTTCTTGCCTATGGCTTTAGGAAGCTATCTTACAGGTTTTTTTACAGGAAATATGTATGATAAGTGGTCTGATAAGCACTTTCTATTGCAAATGGAAATGAACAAGCGTGCCATAGCTATGCCCAAAGGCTTAAGTAAAAAACAATACTTTGAGCAGGCTCAAGATAAATTACATATGAGCGCCACTGAGATTACCGACTTACTATGGAACACCTATCATCCTAATAGATATTGGTACATTATTTTTGGATTGGGGCTACTTACTGCTATCCTAATATATCTTTTTAATCGTTACCTAAAACGATCTACCAATTAGTCAATTTATGAATCTTTAATATATGAAAAAAATACTATTCTTATGCTTATTCCTTCCCTTATTGAGCAAAGCTCAGGATTTTGACAGTTGGGGAATGAGATTAGGTTTCACTCATACCAATCGTTCTCATAACTTAGGTTTTGTGGGAGCCTCACTCAATTATTCCGACCAAGGAAATGGTTATTTTATAGCCATTCCTACGGCTGGAACTTTCTATGCGGGTACCCATATAGGAGCTAATCCTACATCCTCTAAAGTTCAGCTAATTCCAGAAGTAGGCTTTGAAGCAAGTATAATAATATTGGGCGCAGGAATCTCTGTCAATACCCAGGCTATACAGCCTCGTATAGGACTTTCCATTCTAAATATGCTCAGTGCTCATATAGGCTATTCGCTCCCTTTCAGAGAGAATGCAACTTTTGAGGGAATAACTTTTACACTTGCTCTAAATGTTTTTGAAAATTAACTTTTAGAGTCTTATCCAATATAAATTATTTATTTTTCAAATTCTTAGAAATAAGAAAAAAATAAAAGATTCTCTATTTTCTACATAAAAGGAAGCTATCTCTTACTTAAGGGAAATTATTTTTGAAAAATGCACTCTACTCTTTCCTTATCTACTAATTAACAAATTGCCCTTATGTTTGAACACTTAAAAAAACTGATTACTACTCACGATTTAGATACTCTTTTCTCTTTTTGCAGTAACTTAGCAGATAACGAGCGCCTTGCTCTATTAGAAGAATTCCAACAGTCTAAATGGGGACTTAAAGAATCTTTCTGGGATAAAGGTATGTTTGATTTGCAACCGCCTAATAATTCCGATTACGAGTTTATTATAGCACTATTCCTCCTTACCCGAAGTGTGGAAGAATACCAAACGCTCAGTATTCACAAAATATGTGGCTATTATCTAACAAGTTCCCGCTTATTTAGCAACTCAAAAGCGCTACATATCCTCCCCAAAATCTTTCAAGAGGAAAAATATCGCTTTATCTTGGATTTGTTCCACTCCGTAAAACCTGAAGATAGAGAGTTTATTGCGTTTGAAACCTATTGGGTACTCTACAAGGCGGGAGAAATTCCTTTTGATGAGGCGCTTTTTACTAAAAACATCACCGCTACCTATCTCTATGATGATAAAAAAGTCCGTTATACCGATTTAGTACTACACGACCAAGAGTTCCACGACAAGATTTTTAGGCGTTTGCACCTTTATGAAAATCAAATGTTCCACGATGCTAAACCGTGGGAGGACTTCTTTGTACATTTGCAAAGACAAGGCTATGTGTTCGATAGAAAGTACATCCCCGAACTTTTGGAGAGCCTGCTCAACCCTTGGAAAAAACCTCATCTCAATTGGCATTGCCGTTGGATTGAGTTCTTAGAGCCTACTACCGATGAACTCCTCGCTTGCCAGCAAACCCTCTTTGCTTTGCTCAGTACGGGCAACACTAACCTTATCAACTTTGCTCTTAAGCATATACAGCGAATTGCTAATGAAAAAGCCTTTGACTTTCAATCTTTTGCCGATAACTTTGCGCTTTGTTTTGCTACCCCAAAAATAGCCAAATCCCAACTCATAGGTTTAAATATTTTAGAAAAACACTACAAACAGCAAGCCCCTACCAATCCCGACTACCGCGAGCAATTGGCGGTACTCTTCACTGTCCCTGATGCCAAACTTCAAGAAAAAGTTGCGGCTCTCCTCACCACTTATTTTAACCACGAAGGTCTCCCCGAAGTCATCGCCCCTTACTGCGATTACCTAAAAGGCAAAGCCCAAGACCTCCTCCAATCCTTACCCTCGCCCAACTCATCAGAGACCTCCGAAAACTCCGAGAACTCCCACACCTCCCACACCTCCCAAACAGCCCGCACCCCCAAGATTGCCCGTGCGGCTCGCACCCTGACACCTGAAGACCTCCTCTTCCTCCTCGGCGACTGCCTCCGTGAGCGTACGCCCCAGACTATCGACCTTTTCTTTGAGGGCTTTAACCAGTTGCAAGATGACTTCCCTGCAGATTTCAAGGAGCAGTTAGCGCCTTACCTCAAGCAGTTAGAACGACACTGGAACGGCATTGCCTCGGTGCCTATTTTGCGTTGGTTTTTACAGCGTTGGACGGGTGATAAAAAGAAACTAAACAAGGAGGACGAAACATTTTTCCTCACCACATTGCCTTACCTATATTACAAAGCCCAACATCTGCTGGAAAAACTTAAGGAGAAAAACAGACTCCCTTTCCTTTCCACCCCTACACACGCCCCCTTCTATATAGAGGCAGAGGTGCTGATGGATAGGCTCTTACAATACGAGGCTCAAGGCGAAAACCCCGACCTCCACGATTTGGTAGTGGCTTGCAACCGACTGCTCTTTAAGGAAGTTTCGGCAGCAGCCAAAGAAAAAGCCCAACAACTCAAGGGTGCCTACACCCCTGCTATTCAGTATTATATAGGTCTTACGGATAAGGTACAGCCTACTGAGGAACTTTTGCCTCTTTGGACGCAAATCACTCGTATCAAGCACCCCAATAAGGAGTTCGTAGAGTTTGCTAATACTTCCGCTAAGGATTTCCCTACCGTAGTAAAGCCTTTTATGATTGATTTCTGGATGAAAACGCGCAAGCAAAGCGATGTTACCTTCCATTACTTGAACTTAGAGGACAATTGGAACAACAATTTTGATATGAAGCAGAAGCCTACAAAATATCCTTTCCCGTATTACAACACAGGCAACAGTCGCAAAGGTTGGGAAACAGATAAATTGTACCAATGTAGTCTAAACCCACACTATCCAGAAGCGCAAATCCTCCGCTATATAGCCTCTTACGCCAAGGGCAATGAGTCGTATCAAATAGAGTATATGCAAACGTCTATGCAGGTGCTACTTGAGAACCATTTGCCTATCTATCACAGTGGTTGGCTGTTTGTAGCCGCCGCCTTACTCTTTGAGAAAAAGCCCACCCGCGATATGGCAGCCGCTTATATCTTAGAACATCTGGAGTATGGTACGAATCTCAACCTATTGGCGCAATATATCGGTAAACTCTTAGCTGAGCAATACACCCCCATAGCCCGCTTTGTGGAGTTTTTGGATATCCCTACCCGCGACCCCAAAATAAAGGCTTTCCAAAAAGCAGTAGTAGAAGCCTATTTGCCTTTGGCTGAGAAACTTGATAAGAAACCTACCAATCACAAGAAGTTGGTAGAGTTCAGTCTTTAATTACTATTCACTATTCATTTCTCACTTATGAAAGAAAACTTACTTTCCGCCATTAAGGCACACGATTTTACCGCGA